>JACOSL010000009.1 GCA_016179045.1 Fimbriimonas ginsengisoli
CGCCCGAATACACGGAGGAGTAGTATCATCGTATATTGATGAAGCTGTATGCGCGTGGGGCGGAAATCCAGACCCAGGCCCCGCCGCCGATGCACCTGCAATACCAACTGCCGATTCAGGCCAGTTAGGAGAAAGACTTGAAGTTCGATTGTCCACGCAAGGAGTTCTTTGAAGCGGTGAGCCAGGCCGGGGCGGCCGTCGGCATCCGCTCGGCGCAACCGCTGCTGCTCAACCTGCGCATCGAGGCGTCCAACGGGGGCATCAAGGTGCTGGGCTGCGACGGCGAGATGTGGGTCGAGCGAAGCGCCGCCTGCATGGTGCACGAGCCGGGCACGATCCTTCTGCCCGCCAGGCTGCTAGTTGAAATCGTCAGCTCAATGCCCGACGGCGACGTGCAGCTTCGCACGCTTGACGGCCAGGGCGTGATGCTCCAGCAGGACGCGTCCGAATACCGGATGCTCAGTCTAGATCCCGCCGACTTCCCCGAGCCGCCCGACTATGGCGGAGAGGCGGAAATCACCCTGCCTATGGGAGAGCTTCGGCACGTGGTCGATTCGGTTAGCTTCGCCGTCTCGCAGGATCAGCATCGCCAGGTGCTGACCGGCGTGCTTTTCAACTACAACGGAAAGGCGCTGACGCTCGTCGCCACCGATACCCACTTCGGCGTAGGGCGTCTCGGGGTCGAGGCAGGCGGCGCGCGCGTGGTGTCGCAACTGCTCGCGGGCGCGTTCCCGAACTGGGAGCGCGTGGTGCCGGGCGAGGTGACCCGCACCTGGAGTCTCGAGGTCGATCAACTGCGCGACCGGCTTAAGAGGGCGAACATTTTGGCGCGCGACAACGCCAACCGGGTGCGCTTTAGCGGCAAGGGCGACCAGATTCTGATCAGCGCCCGCAGCGAGGAGCGCGGCGAGGCCAAGGAAGAGGTGGCGATGGTGGCCGACAACGGCGATCTCGACATCGCGTTCAACTGCCGGTACGTGATCGACGCGCTCGAGCCCATTCTTGGGCATGGCGTGCGAGTGGAGATGACGGAAAGCTCCCGCCCCGCCGTGTTCAAGCCCGCCGACGACGGGTCGGACTACTTCTGCGTGATCATGCCGATGGCGCTGGCGTAGGACCGGCGACCATGCTCAATGGGCCACCCCTTTGGGAGGGTGCGGCGGGTGGCATGGGCTTCAGCCCGTGCTTCCGGCGTGGCCTCGGCGCTCACGAGGCAGCGGTCGCGAGCTTGTGATAGCCTCGGCACCAGGGGTAGGCCGAGGCATTGGACGGTCGAATCAGAAGAGAATTTGAACCCATCCGCCATAATGCACCCCGTGGAGGAACTCAGGGGGCGGATGGACGAGCTTGCCGCGCTCATGGACGAATATCGCCTGGGCGAGGCGGAGCTGCGCGGGGAGGACTGGAAGGTGCTCTTCCGGCGAAACCCGAGCGTGCCGCCGTCCGCCGAGCAAGCCGACGGCCAGGCTGCCGCATCCCACCACGAACCCGCCGCCATCGAACTCCAAAAAGGCACGCCCGTCTCCAGTCCCATGAGCGGCATCTTCTATTCCTCGCCCAGCCCGTCCACTCCGCCGTTCGCGCGCGAAGGCGATTCGGTCGAGGCCGGGCAGGTGGTCGGCCTCATCGAGGCGATGAAAGTGTTCAACGAGATCACCGCCCCCGTGAGCGGCGTCGTGCTGCGCATGGTCGCGCAGAACGGCCAGCTCGTGCAGCCCGGAGAGCCCCTGCTGTTCATCGGATGAGCGGCGCGCCCTACATCCGCGTCGGTTTTCTCGGCTTCGGCACCGTGGGCTCGGGCGCCTACCGGATGCTGGAAGACAACCGCGAGGCGATCGCGCGCAAGGTGGGCGCAGAGATCGAGGTTGTGCGCATCGGCGTGCGCGACGAAGCCAAGAAGCGCTGCGCTTCCCCATCATTGCTCACCACAGACTTAGGCTCCGTGGTCGACCACCGGGAGATCGACGTGATCGTGGAGGCGATGGGCGGCCTCGACCCGGCGGGCGAATTGATCGAGCGGGCGCTGAGGCGCGGCAAGCACGTCGTAACTGCGAACAAGGAGCTGATCGCCCGGCGCGGCGCGGAGCTGGTGGGACTGGCCGCGCGACAGGGGCTCGACCTGCATTACGAGGCGGCGGTCGGCGGCGGCATCCCCCTCATTCAGCCGATCAAGCACCAGCTGGCGGGCAACGACATCCTGCGCATGGCGGGAATCCTGAACGGCACCACCAACCTAATCCTCAGCCGCATGACCGACGAAGGCGAGCCGCTGGAAACGGTCCTCGCCGAGGCGCAGGGCAAGGGATATGCCGAGGCCGATCCATCCAGCGACGTGGACGGGCACGACGTGCAGTTCAAGCTCGCCATTCTCTCATCGGTCGCCTTCGGCAAGGCGGTTCGGCCCGAGCAGATCTACCGCGAGGGCATCCGCGGCATCGAGCAAGCCGACATCGCCTACGCCAAGACGCTCGGCTATGTCATCAAGCTGCTCGGCATCGTCGAGGCCGTGGAAGGCGGCTCGATTCTCGGCCGCGTGCATCCCACTCTGCTCCCCAAGGCTCATCCTCTCGCCGCGGTGGGCGGCGTCTACAACGCGCTCTGCCTGCGCGGCGACTTCGTGGGCGATGTGACTTTCATGGGCCGCGGCGCGGGCGGCGAGGCCACCGGCTCGGCGGTCGTCGGCGATCTCATCGACGTTTGCCGCAACATGCGCATCGGGGGCTCGGGCGACGCCGCCCCATTCTCGGGCGAGGCGAACGCCCGCCCGATCGAGGAGCTGACGAGCGCCTACTACGTCCGCGTGGTCGTGCCCGACCGGCCTCTCGTGCTCGGCGCGATCGCGACCATCTTCGGACGGCGCAACGTGTCCCTCTCGGCCATGGAGATGCGCGTGATCGACACCAAACTCAACCACGGTGAGATCGCCTTCCTCACCCATCGCTGCCTAGAGGCGGATTTGAGGCAGGCGGTCGAAGAATTGAGGCACGCCCCCGAGGTTCTTCGGGTATGCAATTGGATTCGAGTGGAGACCTTATGAAGATCGCGTGCGTGCAAAGCGACGTCGTGTACGGCGACCCCGCCGCCAACGCCGCCCGCGCGGTCGCCGAGATCGAGCGTCTGGCCGCCGACGGCGTGAACGTCGTCGTCTTCCCCGAGGCGTTTCTGACCGGCTATTGCGCGGCTTCGGCTGAAGACGCGCGCGCCATCGCGATTCCCGCCGAGCACCCGGCGATCGAGAGCCTTTGCCAGGCCGCCGACCGATTTGGGATGCTCATCGTCGCCGGCTTCGCCGAACGCGCGAGGGACGCCCTCTTCAACAGCGCTTGCATCCTCGAAGGCAGCAAACCCCCCCGCTTCTATCGCAAGGCTCATTTGCCCGAGCTAGGCCTCGACAAGTACGTGACACCCGGCAGTGCCTTGCCAGTCTTCGAGACCGCGTTTGGCAAGATCGGGGTGCTGATCTGCTTCGACCTTCGCATCCCCGAGGCGACACGGGTACTCGCTCTTGCCGGAGCCGAAGTGCTGTTTCTGCCCACAAACTGGCCTCAGGGCGCCGAGGTCAGCGCCGAGCACATGTGCATCGCCCGCGCCGCCGAGAATCGCATCTTCGTGGCGACCTGCGACCGGGTGGGAGAGGAGGGCGGCTTCAGGTTCATCGGTCGGAGCAAAATCATCGCCCCTAGCGGAGCAGTGCTGGCGGCGGCGGGCGATGGCGAGGAAACCATCGTTGCGGAGTTCGATCCCGCCCAGGCCCGAACCAAGCGCTCCGTGATCGATCCCGGGCGTTTCGAAACCGACACCTTCGCAACGAGGCAGCCGGAACTCTACCGGTCACTGGTCGAGCCGCTTGTCAAGCCATGATCGAGCGCTCGACCTGGACCTTGCGCAAGTGGCGCGCGGTGTTCGGCATCTACATACAAGACGGCGTGGCCTACCGCGCCAGCATGTTCATTTGGATCATGACCGACGTAATCACGGCGGTCACGATGCCGTTGGTCTGGGCCAGGGCGAGCGGCAACGGCGTCATCGCCGGCTACACGGCGGGCGACTTCGTTCTCTATTACCTCTGCCTGTTGCTTCTTCAAAACTTCGTGACCAGCCACATGATGTGGGACATCGCGATGGAGATCAAGGAGGGCCAATTCACCCTCGCGCTCGTCCGCCCTATCTCGTTCTTCCAGTTCACTTTCATGCGCAACCTCGCCTGGCGCTTCCTCCGCCTGGTGCTCTTCACCCCGATCTTCGGCGTGCTCGTGTGGATGTACCACCCGTTCCTGCTCAACGTCCACCTCCACCTGGGATGGGAGTTCTGGGTGGCGGTCTTGCTTGGGCACCTGGTGAGCATCAGCTTCGTGCTGATGATGTCGATGCTGGCTCTGTTCGTCCAGGAGGCTCAATCGATCTTCGAGCTTTATTACGTGCCGATGCTGTTCCTCTCCGGGCAGCTCTTCCCCGTCTCCGTCATGCCCGGCTGGGTGAGATCGATCGTGCCGTTCTTCCCGTTTTATTTCACAACCGGCGCGCCGACCGAGATCCTCGTGGGCCGGGTCAGCGGCGATGCCGCCATCCACGTGATCGCGATGCAGCTCATGTGGATCGGGATCGCGGTCGTGGTGGGCAAGGTGCTTTGGCGCTACGGCTTGAGGCAGTACACCGCAGTCGGGATGTGACCGTTACGTCGGCGCGACGCGCGACTCCCAGCTTAGCAATGGCTTTGCTATGGCCTTGCGGTGGCGTTGCGTGGCCTCCGGACCGGTTCGCCGTGAACGACTGAGGTTGAACGATTCGTAGGGCTGCAGAGGAACGATCGCTTCGGAGAGTGCGCCGCAATCGAGCAAGGCCAACCAAGGGGACGCCACGGATGGCGTCCCCGAACAAAGCGGCGAGCGAACCCCTGAACGGGGTGAGCGACCCAAGGAAAATCATCATTACCCCTGCCACACGGCGGGGGTCGGTGAGGCGGCTCATCCGCCGAAGCTGTTGCGAAGGCGGTAGCCGAACCGGGGGTGGCACTCCGCCGTAGGCGGAGGATGGGCGAAGTGAGGAGTTCATAGCCTCCAGACTGCGAGTCTGGAGGCATCGTCGAGTTCGAACGGATCGCATTTGTGACGAACGGGCATGACGAAGCATGCCCATCCCACGCCCGCCCGACAGTCTTGCGCCGATACGCCGGTTCCAGCGCCTAGCCAGCGCGGACGGCCACGTCGGCAAGCAGGCGGATTGCGTTCACCACTTCCTCCGCGCTCAGTCCCCCCGTTTCGACCACGGTCGCGCCTTCGGCGACGCTCAAGGGGCTGTCTTGACGCGTAATGTCGCGGTGGTCGCGGCGCTCGACCTCTTGCCGCACCTCGCCATAGGCGGGCGCCTGCCCCTTGGCCGCCATTTCGACATGCCGCCGCCTCGCCCGTTCCTCGAGGGAGGCGGTCAAGTACACCTTGACGTGCGCATGGGGTGCGATCACGGTGGTTGCGTCGCGACCCTCGAGCACCACCCCTCCGGCAGCGACGATGACCTGCTGGCGCGCGACTAGCACTCGGCGGATCTCGGAAAAGGCGCTCAGTGCGCTTGCCAATTCCCCAATCTCAAGCGTCCGGATCGCGTCGGTCACGTCCTCGCCATCGAGCAAGACCCGCTGCGGCTCGCCAGCGCTGAAACCTATCTCAGTTTGCTGGCCCAGCACCGCCGCCGCCACCCCATCCTCCGGGCCGAGGCCGGCCCGCTTAGCCTTCACCGCCAAGGCCCGATACATCGCGCCCGTATCGAGAAAGCGCAGGCCGAGGTCGCGGGCAAGCGCCTTCGCGACCGTGCTCTTCCCCGCCCCAGCGGGCCCGTCGATCGCGATAACCAGTTCCGAGGGTTTCATAAGACGGCGATGCTGCGCAAGTCGCGCTCAAAATCAGGATAGCTGGTGCGCACGCACTCCCAGCCGTCGATGCACGTCTCGCCGTCGGCGACTAGGCCCGCGACGGCGAGCGCCATGGCGATCCGGTGGTCGCCTTTACAATCCAGGCGCGTCCCGCGTAGCGGGACAGGACCCTGGATCGCCATTCCATCCTCGAATGTCTCTACCTCGGCGCCCATAGCCCGCAGACCGGCCGCCATCGCCGCGATGCGGTCGCTCTCCTTCGTTCTCAATTCAGCCGCTTCCCGGATTTCGCTCGTCCCCTCGCATTGGGTTGCGAGCACGGCGAGGACGGGAATCTCGTCGATTAGCCTCGGCACCTCGTCCGCGCCAATATGAAACGCGCTCAGCGATGGGGCGGTGCGCACCTTGAGGTTTGCCACCGGCTCTCCGAGCTCGGCTCGAATCTCCGCTTCCTCGACCGACCCACCGGCGCGCGACAGCACGTCGAGCACCCCCGACCGGGTTGGATTGACTCCCACCTCAGGGAGAGTCAGAACCGAATTGGGTACGAGGCTGGCCGCGACGAGCCAGAACGCGGCGCTGGACAAGTCTCCCGGCACCCTGATCTCGAACGCCCCGATCTTCGAGCCGCCTCGCACACCCACTCCATCGGCGGCACTTGCCAAGACGGGGACGCCGCAAGCGCGGAGCATCCGCTCGGTGTGATCCCGGCTCGGCGACGGTTCGGATACCCACGTCTCGCCCTCCGCGTCCAGCCCAGCGAGGAGCACGCAGCTCTTAACCTGGGCGCTTGCGACCGGTGAGGCATACCGGATGCCCTTGAGGCCCCCGCCGCGAATCCACAGCGGCGGCTGATCTCCAACAACGAGCGCCCCCATCTGCCTCAGCGGCTCTGCTATGCGCCCCATCGGACGCCTCGACAGCGACGCATCTCCGGTCATCACCGCCTGGATCGGGCGGGCCGCCACAAGCCCGGCAAGCAGACGCATCGTGGTGCCGCTGTTGCCGCACTCGAGATCGCCTTCTGGAGCGCGCCACGCGGTGGCCGGAATCAGCCTGACTTCGCCTGCCGAACGTTCGCAAGTCAGCCCCAGGCGGGCAAGACAAGCGAGGGTGGACTCGCAGTCTTCGGCTTCCAGCGGCTGCCTGACGACGCAGGGCCCGCTCGCGATCGAACCGAACAGGTAGGCCCGGTGGGTGATCGACTTGTCGGAAGGGGGCCGTAGCGAACCCTCGATCCGGGCCGCGCGGCTGATTCGAAATTCCACTGAGCCGAGCTTACTTGCCCGCCAGGCTCTTGAGCTTCTCCCGCAACCGCTTCTGGACTTCGCCGTATTTGGCGAAGTCGCCCGCGCGCAAGGCTTGGTCCGCTTCATCGAACAGCTTGAGCGCCTCGGCGGCCGCTCCGGATGGGACCGCAGGCGCCTTGGGTGGCCCCGCTTGGAAGCCCTTGCCCGCGCTCGGTTGCGGCGGCGCTTGCTGGGGCGCGGGGGCCGTGGCGGCGGGGAACAGCTTGGCGAGCGCCTCCGCATAGCTCTCGCCGACCACGACCTTATCCTTCAAGGCAAGGATCACCTTCTTGAGCTGCGGAATCGGGGCGATGCCGACCGTCCTGCTCGCGAGAAACATGGGCTCGACATACATCACGCTCTGCCCAATCGGGACCACGAGGAGGTTGCCCACGATGATCTGGCTCTGATCATTGGTGAGCTGCCTATTGATGTTGGCGATCTCAGCGTTCTGGCTGAAATTCGACTCCATCTGAGCAGGCCCAGGCACATTCGTGCCCTTGGTGAACCGGTACAGCACGAGCTTGCCGTAGTCGCCCGGATCGCAATGCGCGGCCAGCCAGCCATTCATGTTGTTGCGCTGGCGCGGCGTGAAGGGCAGGATCAGCATGAAGCCTTCGCGCGGCTCGTCGGGCAGGCGCATCTGAACGTAGTAGGCCTCGAGCGGCTCCATGTTGCCACTCATGCCCCGGTTCAGCGGAAGGTCCCATGCGTCGTTGTTGGCCAGGAAAGCGCCCGGATCGGTGACGTGGTATTGCGTCAGTTGGCGGGCCTGCAACATAAGGAGTTGCTCTGGATAGCGGAAGTGCGCTTCGAGCCCGGCCGGCAACTCGGACGCATCGCTCACCAGCCCCGGATAGATCGAGCGGTAGGCGGCGAGGATCGGTTCGTCTGGCTGGATCGCATAGGCATGCGGCTCGCCTGTGTAGGCGTCGATCGTGACTTTGGCCGGATTGCGAGCGTAATTCAGCCGCTCGGCGCCCTCCTCGATGTGCGAGTACGGGATCATGTCGGTCATCGTGTAGCCGTCGAGCACCCACACCAACTTGCCCCCCAAGATCACGATGTAGGGATCGGGATCGAATTTGAGAAACGGATAGAGGAGCTGCGCTCGATCGAGCACGCCGCGGTGCATCAGCAGCCGAGAGCGCGACGTGATGTTGCCGGAGATGAGCAGATTGCCATCCTTGAGGGCGGCGCTATAGAGCAGGCGAAGCCAAGGCGTTCCAACCGGAATGCCGCCCAACCCGGCCCAACGGTGCGTGTTTGAGCCCTCCTCGGTCGGGTAGTCGAACTCCTTCACGTCGGTGTCGACGAGTGCGTACTCGTCCTCCGGCTCTCCGCGCAAACCGCGGAAATCGCTGAAGTAAATCTGTGGCCGATCGATCGCCAGCTCTGGGATCGTTCGGACGGGGATGTCGCGGGTCATGAAGGTCGGCTGCCCGATCGGGTCGGCAGCGTTCACGGGCGAAACCGTCAAGCCATAGCCGTGCGTGTATTGGAGGCGCTCGTTGAGCCACCACGAGGACTGCGCCGAAAGGCCCTGCAGCCTGATATCGCGCGGCGAGACCATGACCGTCTGTTGCCTGCCACCTATGCGGTATCGGTCGACGTCGACATCGCTGAAGTGGTAGTAGGGCTTTAGGGTTTGGATGCTGTCGAGGGAGCGGCCAAGGTCGGTCGGATCCCAAAGCCGCATGTTGTCGAGCGTGGTTTTGGAATCGGCAATCTCTTGCGTCGTCGGCTCGTCGCGCACGGCGAAGTCGCGTTGCTCGACCTTGTCCAGACCGAAGCCATACCTGGTCATACGAATCGCGCGATCGGCGTAGGGCGCTTCCAGTGTGAGCTTATTGGGCTCGACTTTAAACCCCTGGACGAACGAAGGCCAAATTCCCGCCCCAAGCACCCAGAAGGCAACGGTCGCGACCAGACACATCGCGCCGCCACGGACAGCGCGAGCCGCCCACGTACCGACGAGGAACAAGACTCCGGAAATGGCGAGCAAGCCGATCACGATGCGCATAGCGCCTAGTTCCTGCATGTCGGCGTAGCCGGCGCCGGTGAACAGCCTGCCTTCAGTCAATCCGAACTCGAACAGCTTGACCGCGTGCTGCGCCGCAAGCGCGAGCAAGGTGAGCCCGCCTAAGAACGAAAGGTGGCTCCTCACCTGGGGGCGGCTGAGCTCGATCTTCGCGAGCGCGGCGAGCGCCTGCATGCCGACATACACCCCTAAGGTGGCGAGGCCAGTAAGGACCATCACTCCCAAGGCTAGATTGGCGACCGCCCGATACCAAGGCAAGGTGAAAACGAAAAAACCGAGGTCGCGACCGAAGATCGGGTCTACGAGGCCAAACGACCGGGCGTGGCTCGCAAGGAGGTACGTGTTCCAGTCGCCCGCAAAGTCCGAGGCGACGAAGAAGGCGATGATCGGCGCAAGGAAGCGAACTATGGTCGGGCCCCTGTCTTGAATCGCGCCGACGAGGTTGCTCATCGCCATTTGGCGCGGCGTGGATGGCATCCGCAGATACACCATGCTTAGCCGCACGGCTCGCCCGAGGCTAATCCACAAAATCGCGGTCACCAGTACGAACGAAAATCCGAACAGCACGCTCTCGGTCTCATACCGCCTGAGGAACACCTCAGGGTGGCGCACGTCGTTGACGAACCAGAGGTATTCGCCCCAGGCCCCCGCCGAGGCAAAGCCGATGAGAACCAGGATGATAAGGCCGATTAGAGTGCCGCAGCCACAGCCCCGCCCCTTTCGCCTTCCGCCCCTTCCCGCTTGCGCGAATCTATCGCTGATCGACATTCGGAATTTCCCCCATTAGGAGTACGCGGGAGGGGTGCGCTCGGCTTCGCGCGGCGGCCGATTTGCCAGTTCGGTTGCCACCGCCTCGGCATAAGCCCGGCCACGGCCGGACGGTCCGGGGGGCTCTGCATCGAAGAAGGATGTCGTGCCCCATGCGGCGGCGAGATCATCGGGCAACCGGTCGGGCGCCGCGCGGCCCAAGAGGGTAAGCGTCGCGGCGGCCCACATCCTCGGTACCGTGGTCAGGTTATAGCCACCTCCTCCTACCGCAACGATCGGCAGCCCGAGCCCCTTCACCGCGCGCACAGCCTCGAGCCAATCTTGAGCGGCAACGTCGAGGTGGGCGAGCGGGTCGAGGAAGTGAGCGTCGGTCCCCATTTGCAGAACGATCGCCCCGGGCGCGAACGCCTCCACTGTAGGCAGTATCGCGTGGCGAAACGCCCACAGCCACACATCGCCCGTCGTACCTGCCTCGAGCGGAACATTGACGGCGGTGCCGCTCGCGCCAGTCTCGTTCACCCAGCCGGTGCCCGGGAACAGGCTCGCGCCTTCCTCGTGGATGGAGCACGTGAGCACGGTTGGGTCGGCAAAGAACAAGCCTTGGACTCCGTCGCCGTGGTGTACGTCGATGTCGATGTATGCCACACGTTCGAACCGCTCCCGCAAGATGCTGATGGCGATGGCGGGATCGTTGAAGATGCAAAACCCGCTGGCACGCTCGCGGTGGGCGTGGTGGAGTCCTCCCGAGAGGGAGATCGCAACCGATTCACCACCGAGAACCGCGCGAGCGGCAGCTGCAGTCCCGCCAACGTAGGCAAGACTTGCCTCGAACATGCCTTCGAACGGCGGGTTGTCAAGACCATCGAAACCGAATCCGGAGGCGGATGCCGGCTGACCGCTAAATCTGCGTACGGCTTCGATGTACCGCGGCGAATGAACACGCAGGACGTCCTCACTCATCCCTAATCCTGGATCGGTGTGAAGCACGTCCAAGCGGCCCAGCAGTTCCATCGCGCGCCTCAAGCGCTCCGGTCGAAGGGGGTGTACCGGCCCGAAGTCGTAGGCGAGCATTCGCGGGTCGTAGAACACCGGCGCTTGGGCCATAACCCGAGTTTAACCAACCGCTCGAGGCTCCCATTTACAAGTAGTACTACCGGTACTGCGACTGCATATATGCGGGGTTTTAGTATCGGGCTTTGTACAGTAACGAAAGTCGGTCTATCCTAGTTAGGTGCTCGCCCAAGGAGACGAGCGCAGAGATCAACCCGATGAAACTCACCAGATCCCAACGCTTTGTCTTGTTCCTGGCTATCGTCCTCGCGACCGCCTTCGCCCTAGCACCCGTGATCGCCGCGGCGGCTAACCCGAACTCGGTCATCTCTCCCAACATCATCCCGGGCTGCTGAGGGCAATATGAAACGATTCTGGACCACCCTCACCCTCGTCGCCGCCCTACCGATCGGCCTTGCCATCGCAGATTGCTGCATGACCCCCATCCCCCAATGGCCCTCGAATCCGGCCTATCTTGTGTGCTATGGCACGAACCAAAACCTGAAGACCGACTACGCCGTGAGTTCCTGGTATGTCTGCACGGACTCGTCGAGCTATTCTGACGGCTGTCGGCATGCCACCCAGCACCAGCAGCGCCGCGATTACACCTACTCGGGGCAGTATTGCACCAACGCGGTCATCGCGGACACGGGCTGGTATTCGATTCCGGACGTGCCTAACGATTCCGCCTACGTCTGCCACTAGGCAAAAGCGGCGCGCGGTCGGATAATCTCGTCTAGACAGGATAGACCCATGGGATCTTCCGACGGACGACGTTTTTGCCTGCTCCGCTGCTACGCGGCTTGGTCATGCCTCCTCGTTCCCGTCTCGCTCGCGATGGGGCAGGATTCGGCGACGATTTTCAAGAGCTTGCATCAAGGCGACACCGCGATGGAGTCCGGCCGGTTCACCGTTTTGGCCCGCAAGTCGTTCGTGGTCGAAGAGGGGCCAAAAAAGCTCGAACAGCAAAGCAACTACCTGTTCACGCCGACCACGCGGTTGCTGGACGACGCGACCGTGGTGGATGCGGTGGCGGCCGCGCCGACCAAGCGCCTCGACGCGCCCGGTTGGATGCTGCGCGTGGACCAAAGCCGAAAGACCGCCGTGTTCTCGCTGGGCCCTCCTCATGGCCCGCCATGCGCCTTTGCCCTTTCGCTCGAGCCAGGTCCTTGCTTCCCGCTCGGCCATGGGCTCTCCCTCGCGGAGAGCTGGACGATTAGCACAGCTGGGGCGCAGCCCATCTTCAACGGCATTCTGGCCGACGGCTCGTTCGTCAAGGCGTGGCTCAACCCGCACGCCGGGTATCTGCCAACGCGCATTGAAAGGACCTTCAAGGGAACCGACCAGAAGGCGGTCTGGACGTTCGAGCGGCCGTTTCAGTCTCCAGGCGGGGTGTTCGTCCCAAGTGCCACTCACAGCTGGGTCGAAGGTTCGACCTCGCCGGCCGAATCTCATTTCGATGTCAAAGAAGCCAACTTTTCGCCAGGCGCGGCCAGCATCATCGACCTGCCTTGGTTTCTCCCCGGCTACGAGATTTTCGATACGCGCGCGGGCCCAAATGTTCGATTCACGTACAAGGAGTTGCTAGCCCTCAACGGGAACGACCCGCATCTCGATCCGGTTCAACTCCTGTCTTTCACCCGGTCGCGCGCCGGACAACTTGCGACAGCTCACGAGAGCGCCCGCTACATGCAACGACTTAAGCAAGACGACCGCCAGCGCCCTTGGCAGGTTCTCGCCATCATCGCCTTTGTCGCGGCGCCCGTTCTAGGAGGCTGGATGCTCCTCCGCTTCTTAAGGTCGCGCGCGCCCCGCGCCTAACGCCGAGCGCTCTTCGCTACCGATGGGAGAAGGCGCGCGTACTCGGGCAAGGCGACAGTCGGCCACACCAGATCAGGCTGAACGAAACGGCTCGCAATGCCATTTGCGACCAGGATCACAGTCGGCGTGCTGACGATTCCGAGGCGGTCGGAAAGGGTCACGTCGCGCTCGACTCGGCTAGTGGCCCCCCGGACTGCAGGAGAATGGTCCCAGGGGGCCCGAACGCCAAATCGAGTGGCGAGCTCCTCAATGTCTTCGCGAGTATGGGGGCCGGTGTCGAACGCGCGGTAGACCACGTCCCAGAATCGGCCGGCGGGCGCGGCGGTCTCCGCCACGATCGAGGCTTCCTTCGAAAACGGGTGCTGCCGAATGGGATGATGTCGAAACACTAGGCGCACGCCTGGGTGAAGGCGCAATGCGGAGCGAAGTTCGGGCAGGAGCCTCGCGCACGAGCCGCAGGTGAGATCGCCAAATACGACCACCCACACTCCGGGTGCCGGGTCGCCCAGCTGCTGCGCGTCACTCGGGATGAGCAGTTCATTCGAAGTGGCGGCGAGCGCGGTTCGCGAACCCTCAACGTTCATCGGCGCACCCGCCAGTTGCTGTCCGACGAGACCGAGCCCTCCCACCGCAAGAAGGCCCAAGACGCCCGCCAGACCCCAAACGCGCCGCCCAAGGGGTGGCGCGGCCGCCTCGCAGGAAGACAGCGCGAACATGCCGAGCATCAAGCACATCGTGATCGCCGAGCCGATGCACCAGAGGCATAACGCGTGGATTCGAAGGACGGAGATCAGCGTAAGCGCCACGCTCGCCCCAACCCCAAACACCGAGCCGACATAGCCAAGCCGCCACGCCCAGCGGACGGGCAGAGCGTAGGCCAAATCGAGCGTGGTCAGACCTATCAGAGCCAGATAGCCGACAACGCCATAGTTAGCGATCGGAATGCCGAACACGTATGACAGAGGGTGGTTAGTCACCTCGCCGCAGCCTCCGTCCGGGCCGCACGGGAGCCGCGCGTTTAGGCCGTGCTGGAGGCTGAGCGAGCCGGCGATGAACAGCCCGACGAAGCCCAGCGCCAGATTGATCAGCCCAAACTTGCGCCCGCCCACCGCCTGTTTGTACCCGCCAGACCACCGGCTGGGCCCTGAGTACACTCCAGCCGCATGGCAAGCACGTTCGGCACCCTGTTTCGGGTCACCACCTGGGGCGAATCCCACGGGGGCGCGGTCGGCGTCGTAGTCGACGGCTGCCCCCCTCGGTTGCCGATTTCGGCCGCAGACATCCAACCGGAACTCGATCGGCGGCGGCCAGGCCAGAGTCGTCTGGTCAGCCAGCGAAAGGAAAGCGACACCGTCGAAATCCTCAGCGGCACCCTCGACGGGCTCACCCTAGGCACGCCCATCCTCATGCTCGTCAGGAACGAGGACGCTCGCCCACGCGACTACGAGGAACTCCGAGAGAAGTATCGACCCAGCCATGCCGACTACGCCTACGACGAGAAGTTCGGAATTCGCGCCTGGTCGGGCGGGGGCCGCGCCTCCGCCCGCGAAACGGTCGGCCGCGTGTCGGCGGGGGCTATTGCGCGCAAGCTGCTCGCGACGGCCTATGGGGTCGAGATCGTCGCCTGGGTGGAGAAAGTGCATCACCTCATGGCAAGAGTCGATCCCGCCATGGTAACGCTCGAGAAGGTCGACGCGACACCCGTAAGATGCCCCGATCTCGCCACCGCCGCCCTCATGATCGAGGCGATCGAAGCAGCGCGAAAGGATGGCGATTCGCTTGGGGGCGTTGTCGGTTGCGTCGCGCGCGGCGTGCCGAGCGGTTGGGGTGAGCCCGTGTTCGACAAGCTCGAGGCCGACCTCGCCAAGGCTCTCCTGTCCATTCCCGCCTGCAAGGGCTTCGAAGTGGGAAGCGGCTTTGCCGGCACCGACATGACCGGCTACGAGCACCACGACGCCTTCGTGGCCGACGAGGCTAAACAAGTCCACACCCGAACCAACTTCAGCGGCGGGATTCAGGGGGGTATCTCTATCGGCGAGCCGATCCTGCTTCGCGCCGCGTTCAAGCCCACAGCGACCATCCTCAAGACTCAGGACACGGTGACCGTCGAGCACGAAAGCACCACGATCGAAGGCCGGGGCAGGCACGATCCTTGCGTTCTGCCTCGCGCGGTGCCGGTGGTGGAGGCGATGGTCGCTATAACGCTCGCCGATCACGCGCTTAGGCAAGAGGCGTTGATCGCGCTCGCCGCCGGCCGCAAACCCCATTCCGAGTAACCTTTAGGCCAAGCCGTCATGATCGCCGCGCGACCGGAGGAGCCTGCCGCCCCAACGACGAAGATCCGCACTTCCGGCGTGTCGTTCTACTACGACGCGTTCCGCGCTCTCCACGACATCTCGCTCGACATGCCCGCCAACCAGGTGACTGCCCTCATCGGGCCATCCGGCTGCGGCAAGAGCACCTTCATCCGCTGTCTCAACCGCATGAACGACCTCATCGAGGGCGCGCGCATGGAGGGCACGATCACCATCGACGGGCGCGACATCTACGGCCCCGGCGTCGATCCCGTCGACCTCCGTAAGGAGGTGGGCATGGTGTTCCAGAAGGCCAACCCCTTCCCTCTATCAATCTTCGACAACGTGGCCTATGGGCCGCGCATTCACGGGGCAAGGCGCTCCGAACTCGACGGAATCGTAGAGCGATGCCTGCGCAGCGCGGCCTTGTGGGAGGAGGTGAAGGACAAGCTGCACTCGGGCGCGCTCGCTCTCTCCGGCGGGCAGCAGCAGCGCCTTTGCATCGCGCGGACGATGGCGGTCGACCCTAAGATCATCCTCATGGACGAGCCTTGCTCCGCCCTCGATCCCATCGCCACCTCCCGCATCGAGGACCTGATCTTTGAGCTCAAGCAGGAGTTCACGATCGTGATCGTCACCCACAACATGCAACAGGCGCAGCGGGCGAGCGACCGCACCGCGTTCTTGATGATGGGCGAGCTCGTCGAGGTCGACGCGACCGCGAACATCTTCCTCAGCCCGACCGAGAAGCGCACCGAGGACTACATCTCGGGGCGGTTCGGCTAGCCCGGCTCGCGTTGGCTCGAAGATGCTTAGCCCGGCCATACTGGACATGCCTCGGCCTACCCCTGATGCCGAGGCTATGAGACTAGAGGCGAGAAGGTGAAGCCATGGACGCGGGAGAAGCATGGGAATAGCGATAGAGCCTCGGCACACAGGCGTGACGAGGCATGAAAAAGTCAATTTTGATTTGCTCGCAGACTGCTACCGACCGGCTCGGGTGCGCTCGAATATGCTGAGCCCCGCCGCGTGCCAGTCGTCGAGGAATCGCTTGAGCCCGCTGTCGGTGAGCGGGTGCTTGAACAGCATCTGCATCACCTTGAACGGCATCGTGCCGACGTCGGCCCCCGACTCGAGCGCGTGAACGACGTGGAGCGGATGGCGAATGCTCGCCACCAGCACCTGGCTCTCGAAGCCGTAGTGGTGGATCATCGCCACCGTGTCCGCCACCGCCGCCATGCCGTCGCCGGAGATGTCGTCCACACGCCCCACGAAGTTGCTTATATAGGTCGCGCCCGCCTTGGCGGCAAGCAGCGCCTGAGGCACGCTGAACACGAGGGTCGCGTTGGTGCGGATGCCCTGATCGGTGAGCGCTTTCACCAGGCGCACGCCCGGCTCGATCAGCGGCACTTTCACCACGATCCGCTCATGCCAACTGGAGATTTCTTTCGCCTCCTTCAGCATCGCGTCATACTCGGTGGCGACAACTTCGGCGCTGACGTCCCCGTCTGGCACCAGTTCGCAAATCTTGAGAACGGTCTCGCGGAAGCCTTTGCCCGATTTGGCGATCAGGGTTGGGTTGGTCGTGACCCCGTCGAGTACGCCCCATTCGGCCGCTTGGCGCACCTCTTCCACATCGCCCGTATCGACAAACAGCTTCATAGAGACATTCTACTTGGGCGGGTAGCGGTAGAGTCGAGCCACGCCGATGCTGACCATCGAAGACACGATCGTCGCGCCGATCACGGGCCTGGCACCCGCCGCCGTCGCGATCGTTCGTCTATCCGGTCCCGATGCCTGGGAGATCGCGTCGGGCGTGTTCGAACCCTGGCGTCCCGAGCACGCCCATGCCGTTCTCGGCCGGCTCTCGACCGGCGACGAAGGCTACGCCCTTCCTTTTGAGGCGGGCCGCAGCTACACGGGTGAGGAGACAGTCGAGATTTCGCTCCATGGCTCGCCTGCATCGGTCCGCGGGCTTGTGGACGCGCTTTGCGCGCTCGGCGCGCGCCCCGCTGAGCCGGGAGAGTTCACACTGCGCGCCTTTCTCAGCGGCCGCATAGACCTCACCCAGGCCGAGGCGGTGCGCGACACGGTCGAGGCGCAGACTGCACTGCAGCTCGAGCTCGCGAGCCGCCAGCGGATGGGCGGACTGGCTATGGAAGTCTCCCGGATTCGCGAAGAGTGCCTGCGCGTGCTTGCCGCGGTGGAGGCGAGCCTTGATTTTTCGGACGAGATTGGGCCGGTGGACCGAGGGTCGGCCTCTTCGACGCTGAAGACCCAGATCGAGGCGATCGACCGCCTACTCGACACCGCCCGCATCGGCCGCATCCTGCGGCAAGGCTTTCGAATCGCCATCCTCGGTCGCCCCAATGCGGGCAAGTCTTCCCTGCTCAACGCCTATCTGCGCCAAGACCGCGCGATCGTCACCCCAACCCCCGGCACGACCCGAGACCTGATCGAGGAAGCGGTCGATTTCGACGGCCTCAAGGCGGTGCTGATCGACACGGCCGGCCTGCGCGATACCCGCGACTCAGTCGAAAAGATCGGGGTGGAACGGGCGCGCGTCGCCGCGACCGGCGCTGACCTTCGTTGGTACCTCTACGACGTCGCCGCCGCGTGGACCGCAGAGGATGAGCGACAGCTTGCACAACTGCCCGCCCCAACCTTCAGGATCGCGGCCAAGTGCGACCTCGTAGAGGCGCGAGCCGAAGACCCGTTGCGCGTGTCCTCAAAGACCGGCGAGGGGCTCGCCGCGCTCGCCGCGCGTTCCACTCAGATGGCGTTGCAAGGCGCATCGCTCGAGGCAGCCGTCATCGCGCCTCGCCACGAAGAGCCACTGCAAGCCGCCCGCGAGGCGCTGACTGACGCATTAGGAACGATAAGCGCGGAGCGTCCCGACGACCTTGCCGCCGTTGGCCTCGGCCACGCGATCGCCAAGCTGGGCGAGATCACGGGCGAAACCGCCACCCCGGATATCATCGAGCGGATATTCCACGACTTTTGCATCGGCAAGTGACGCGCGGAAACCGGCGACAGCATGGAACCGTTTATATTAGGCAGAATCAACTAACCTGAGTGCATAGCACTCAATAAGAGCATGCGCTTCGATAAACTCACCCTCAAAGCCCAAGACGCCTTCCAGGAGGCTCAGACCCTCGCCGAGCGGGCGAAAAGCTCAGCGGTCGACGTCGAGCACCTGCTGCTGGCCTTGCTGCGCCAAGAAGGGGGCATCGTGCCGCCGCTCCTGGAAAAGATGGGCGTGGACGCGGACCGTCTCGCCCCCGAGATCGAAGCAGAGATCGCCCGCCAGCCGAAGGCGGAGGGCGCGACCAGCTACGGCGCGCAGCTATCGGGGCGGCTTCAGAAGGTGATGACCGACGCCTTCGCGGAGGCGGACAAGCTCGGCGACGAGTACGTGTCTTCCGAGCACGCGCTGCTCGGCATCGTCAAGGAGCCCGGCTTTTCGGGCAAGACTCTCCGCTCGCAAGGGGCAACCCGGGATGCCCTGCTAAAGGCGATCGAGAGCTTGCGCGGCGGGCGCAAGGTGACCGACCCTGGCGCGGAAGACCGCTACCAGGCCCTCGAAAAATACGGAATCGACATCACCGACCGCGCGCGCACCGGCAAGCTCGACCCCGTGATCGGCCGCGACGACGAGATCCGCCGCGTCATCCAGGTGCTCAGCCGCCGAACCAAGAACAACCCGGTGCTGATCGGAGAGCCTGGCGTGGGCAAAACCGCGGTGGTGGAGGGCCTTGCCCAACGGATCGTTGCGGGCGACGTGCCCGAAGGGCTGCGCGACAAGTCGGTGGTCGCCCTGGATCTCGGCGCGCTCGTTGCGGGCACCAAGTTCAGGGGCGAATTCGAAGAGCGCCTAAAGGCCCTGCTCGACGAAATCAAACAGGCGGCAGGCCAGATCGTGCTCTTCATCGACGAGCTTCATACCCTCGTCGGAGCGGGCAAGGCGGAAGGCTCGATGGACGCCGCCAACATGCTCAAGCCGATGCTGGCGCGAGGCGAACTGCGCTGCGTGGGCGCGACCACGCTCAACGAATACCGCCAGTACGTTGAAAAGGACAAGGCGCTCGAGCGGCGCTTCCAGACCATATTCGTGGGCGAGCCGTCGGTCGAGGAGACGATTTCGATCCTGCGCGGCCTCAAGGAGCGCTACGAAATCCACCACGGCGTGCGCATCACCGATTCGGCGCTGGTCGCGGCGGCCACCCTCTCCGCGCGCTATATCTACGACCGCTTCCTCCCCGACAAGGCGATCGACCTGATGGACGAGGCGGCCTCGAAGCTGAAGATGGAGATCGATTCCGTCCCTGCCGAGATCGACGAGGTGAACCGGCAGGCCGCCCAGCTCGAAATCGACCGCGAGGCGCTCAAGAAAGAAGAGGACGCGCCCAGCCGCGAGCGCCTGCACGCCACCGAACGCAAGCTCGCCGAGCTGAACGAGAAGGCGGGCGTACTGCGCGCGTCCTGGCAGCGCGAGAAGGAGAAGATCGAAGCGGTCCGCGCCACCAAGAAGCAGATCGACGAGCTGAGGGGCCTGCTCACGACCGCCGAGCGCGAGGCGGATTGGGCCAAGGCGGCCGAGATTCAACACGGCAAACTGCCCGGCCTGCAGCAACGGCTTGAAAAGGAGACCACCGAACTCGACCGCGTGCAAGCCGAAGGCAAGATGCTCAAGGAAGAGGTGGACAGCGAGGACATCGCCGAGGTGGTCAGCAAGTGGACCGGCATCCCCGTAAGCCGCCTGCTGCAGGGCGAGATGCAGAAGCTGCTCGCGATGGAGGAGCGGCTCGAGCAGCGCGTCGTCGGCCAGGAAGAGGCGTTGCGCATCTTAAGCGACGCGGTGCGTCGCTCACGCAGCGGCCTCAGCGATCCCAACCGGCCCATCGGCTCATTCATGTTCCTCGGGCCCACCGGCGTGGGCAAAACAGAGACGGCAAAGGCCCTAGCCGAGTTTCTGTTCAACGACGAGCGCAGCATGGTGCGCATCGACATGAGCGAGTACATGGAGAAGCACTCGGTCGCCCGGCTGATCGGCGCGCCCCCCGGTTATGTGGGCTACGAGGAGGGCGGGCAGCTCACCGAGGCGGTGCGGCGGCGGCCTTACTCGGTGATCCTGCTCGATGAGATAGAGAAGGCCCACCAAGAGGTGTTCAACGTGCTGCTGCAGATGCTGGACGACGGGCGCCTCACCGACGGCCAGGGCCGCACGGTGGACTTCCGCAACGCGGTCGTGATCATGACGAGCAACCTCGGCTCGCAGCTTTACGGCGACCCGCTCGAGACTCAGGAGTCGTTCGCTTCGGTTCGCGAGCGGGTGATGGAGCTGGTGCGCTCGTTCTTCCGTCCCGAGTTCCTGAACCGGCTGGACGACATCATCGTGTTCCGCTCGCTTGGGGTGGCCGAGATCAAGAAGATCGTGGATATCCAGCTGCGGCACTTGACCGAGCGACTGGCCGAGCGGCGAATTCAGCTATCGATCTCGGAAGAGGCGATGCGCCAGATCGCGACCTCCGGCTTCGACCCGGTGTACGGAGCGCGGCCTTTGAAACGGGCAATCCAACGGGACGTGATGAACCCCTTGGCGCAGGCGTTGCTGCAGGGGGATATCAAGGACGGCCAGAAGGTGAGCGTGGACTACCGCGAAGGCTCGTTCGTGTTCTCGGGCGAGGGCGTCACGGCGGGGTAAGTCGATGAAGGCTTGGCTGCTGCCAATCCTATTCGCCGGACTTGCTGCAGTCTTTATATGGCTGGGAGTTCCGGCCCTCGACGCCCGCTACGATGGGGCGACGCGTCGCTGGGCGCTTGGCCAATGGGGCATGGCCATCATCTGCCTCGCATACGTCGGGTGGAAGACGCCCCGATTGGTCGCGCGCATCCTCGCCGCCGCCATCTTCTGCCTTGCCACGGTTATCTTGTTTTCAGGCTCCGACTGGTATCGGATCCCCGTGGCGATCTATCTTGATCTGGTCGCTCTTGGCTTCTGGACCCTCCTTCCGCGCCCGATTTGGCGCAAATGAGTTCAAGGGACGTGCCTGCATGAAGAAGACCTTTCTGCTCATTTCGGTCACGGCGCTCGCGGTGCTGATCATGCTCGAAGCCATGAACTTCTGGACCGGCAGTAGCAGCCCGGAGTCGCTACTCGTCGAGATGGCTCTGTGGATGGCCGCGATTGCCTGTCTAACGTATGTCGCAAGTAACGCCTCACCGTGGGTCGCCCGCGTCTTCGCCGTGGGGCTGTTCTGCCTTGCCGCAACGGCATGGCGACTGGCAGCTCCCTGGCATCGAACGGCGCCTTCCATCGGCCTAGTCTTGGCCGCTCTCGCCTTTTGGACCCTCCTCCCGCGACCGTTTTGGCGCAAGTGATTGGGCGAGACCTGGAGGGGCACGCGTTCAGGCAGCCGAAATGTCGAGCGTGACGGTCTCCGTTTGCTCGGGCATTCCCAAGTCGCGCCGGACCTCGAGGCAGAGTCGGATCGCGTCGCGAACGTTCTCGAGCGCCTCTTCTCGCGTTTGGCCGTCGCTGCCACACCCAGGAATCGAAGGCACCTCGGCTATCCACGCCCCATCCTCGTCTTGGTAAAGCCTAACGTCGACCTTCACGACTCGACCTCTCCCCCCAATGA
>JACOSL010000002.1 GCA_016179045.1 Fimbriimonas ginsengisoli
CCTCGGGGCGGCCACGGTAGGGATCGAGGGAACTGGCGCCTACCTCCTCCTCCCGCGCGACCGAGAGCCAACCCGGCCAGGAGTTCATTGCGCTCAGGACGAGAAGGCCCGCTGGGGAGCCCAAATGCTCGGGCGGCAACAGGAAGTCGTTGGGCAAGCTCGCGAGGATTTCGCCGCGCTCGGCCCTGGCATGAAGGGCTTGGCCGAGTTCTTCCTCCGTGCGTGTGGCTATCGATTCCAGTTCGAGCGGCTCGTCGAGCACCACGAGGTCGTCGGGTCCGAGCAAGTCGAGCGCGCAGCCCGACTCGGGGTGCAGCATCGGCCGGTAGAGGTCGAGGCGGTCGAAGAAGCGGTGGGCGCGGAGCGACTCCGCGTCTTCGCCGACCAACTCCTCCAGTCGCGCGGCGCCCTCTTCGTCTAGCGCGGCCGCTTCGCGATGGATCGTCGACGCGACGAGATCGGCCAGGCCCTCGTCGCGCTCGGTGAACAGCGTTTCGCGAGAAGGGGCGATCGCGAGGGCGGGCAGCGATCCCGTCGAGCGCTGGGAGTTGGGGTCGAACGTACGAAGGCTCTCGATCTGATCCCCGAAGAACTCAAGCCGAACCGGTAGGTCGCGGCCGGTCGGATACACGTCGAGGATTCCGCCCCGCTGGCTGAACTGCCCGGGCAGGCGCACGGGCTCGGCGCGCTCGTAGCCCAACCGGGCGAGGCGTCGCACGAGGATTTCCGGTTCGACCGTATCGCCCGGCTTGGCGGACACGAAGGCATCGATCAGCAGGTCGCGGGGCAGCGTCCGCTCGAGCACGGCTTGGGGCGAGCCGATCACCACGCAAGGCCCGTCGTCCACCAAGGCGCGAAGGCCGCCAAGCCGGTCGGAAAGGGCGATGTGTTCGGGTAAGGCGTCTTCGAAGAGCGCCGAGGAACCGGAGGGAAGCTGGTAGAGGTAGCCCTGGGGCACACCGCAAAGGGCGAGCTTGGCCTGCCAATGCAGGGCGCGCTCGTAGCTGGCGGTAACGATCAGGGTCTTGCGGGGCGCGTGGTCGTAGGCGGCGGCAAGCAAAACCGGCCTTGCCTCGGGGGCGACCGAGCGCCAGGCGCAGGTCCCTTCGAGGCTCGTGAGCAGGCTATTGAGGCCGGGGTGGGCGGTCAGCCGGCGCACCCACTCGGCAAGGCGCATCTGATGTCGAGCTTACCGTCGACGGTCTGGCGAAACGCCGTATGATATGACCCGATGAACGCGCGGGCCCTGGCGATGGTCTCGGCCGCCTGCTATGGCGGCGGCTGCGTTTTCGCCCTTGGAGCGATCGCCCAATTCATGGGCCACCCGGTCGGCCTCGGGCCCGGTTGGCTGATGTTGATCGCGGGCGGCCTCTTGGCCTTGGTCGGCTATTTCGCGACCGGCGCCTTGCGAGAGGCCACCGACCGACAAGCAAGCGCCCTCTCCCAAGCCGAACTGCTCCGGGTCGAAATGGACCAGCACCGGGCGGCGGTCGACTACCTGGCCGACGGCCTCGACGTGGCGGTGTTCATCTGCGATCCCAAAGCCTCCGTGGTTTACGCCAACCGCCGCGCCAGCGAGATGTTTCGGTTCGAGGAGCCGGTAGGGCGTCCCGTGCTCGCCGTCACCTTGTCGCACGACATCGAGCGGCTCGTGATGGATGCGGCGCGGGCCCGGGCGGAGCGGGCCGCCGAGCTCAGCTTCTCCTACCCGGAAGAGCGCACGGGGTTGGTAAAGGCTTGGCCTCAGCCCGACGGCGGGCGGGTTTTCCTGACCATCTTCGAGATCACCGATCTGAGGCGGCTAGAGCGAGTGCGGCAAGACTTCGTCAGCAACGTCTCTCACGAATTGCGCACGCCGCTCACGATCATACGGGTGTTAGCCGAGACGCTGCAAGACGAAGGGCAGGCCTCCGACGAGCAGCGCCGCGACCTGGGCAAGATCATCACCGAGGTCGACCGGCTGTCTCTCATCGCGAGCGACCTGCTCGTGCTGAGCGCGGCGGAATCCAATCCGCCAAAAATGCAGCGGTGCGACCTCGCCGAACTCGTGCGGGCGGCGGCCGAGGAGCTTAAGGGCAAGGCGAGCGAAAAGGGTCTGGCGCTTACCTTTATGGGCCCCGACAAGCTCATGCTTGCGGCGAACAGCCATCAGATGACCCAGGTCGCGAGGAATCTGATCGAAAACGGGCTCAACTACACAAGCGAGGGCTCGGTGCAGGTTCGGCTTCGAAAGGAGGGCGGCGAGGCGGTGCTCGAAGTTCAGGACAGCGGCATCGGCATCGGGAGCGAGCATCTGCCCCGCATCTTCGAGCGGTTCTACCGGGTCGATAAGGGCCGCAGCCGTTCTACCGGCGGCACTGGCCTCGGGCTCAGCATCGTCAAGCATATCGTCGAAGCTCACGGGGGCACGGTGCAGGTCGAAAGCGCGCTCAATCAGGGTTCCACGTTCACCGTGCGCCTGCCGATCGTGGCGGGTGACGCTCAAAGCGCCGAGGCTTAGCCGGAGGTACCCTGGAAGGGTCGATGATCGAGCGTTATTCCACCGCCGCCATGGTCGCGATCTGGTCGCGCGAGGCCAAGTACCGCCGGTGGCAGGAAGTGGAAATCGCGATCTGCGAGGCGCACGCGGAGGCGGGCGCGATCCCCTCCGAAGCCCTAGCCGAGATCAAGAACCGCGCGAGCTTCACCCTCGAGCGTTGCGACGAGATCGAGACCGAAACCCGCCACGACCTGATGGCGTTCGTGCGCAACCTCGCCGAGACTGCCGGCCCCGTCGGCCGGTTCATCCATCTCGGCGTCACCAGCTCCGACGTGATCGATACCGCGCTTGGCCTGATGCTGCGCGATTCGGCCTGCGTGCTGATCTCGAGCCTGGACAAGCTCGACCGCGAAGTCTGGCGCTTGGCCCGCGAGCACGCGGCCACCCCGATGATCGGGCGCACCCACGGCATCCATGCCGAGCCGATCACCTTTGGGTTCAAAGCGGCGGGTTGGCATGCCGAGCTGCTGCGAAACCGGGCGCGGCTGGAGGCCGCGCGGGACGACGTGGCGGTGGGGAAGGTGTCCGGCGCGGTTGGCGTTCATGCGATCACTTCGCCCGAGCTGGAGGCGAGCGTCTGTACGCGCTTGGGCCTGCGGCCCGATCCCGCCAGCACTCAGATCGTCAACCGCGATCGCCACGCCGGATTCCTCAACGCATTGGCCCTGCTCGGGGCGGGGCTGGAGCGCATCGCGACCGAGCTTCGCAACCTGCAGCGAACCGAGATCCTCGAAGTGCAGGAGGCCTTCGGCAGCGGCCAGATCGGCTCGAGCGCGATGCCCCACAAGCGCAACCCTTGGAATAGCGAGACCGTTTGTGGCCTGGCGCGGCTGCTTCGCGCCAACGCCTACGCGATGCTCGAGAGCGTCGCCACTTGGCACGAGCGGGACCTCACCAATTCTTCGCTCGAGCGCATCGTGTTGCCCGATTCCTGCCACCTGGCCGACTTCATGCTCGGGCGGCTGGCCGCCATCCTCTCCGGCCTCAACGTGTATCCGGATCGGATGAAGCAGAACCTGGGGATGATGGGCAAGCTCGTGTTTAGCGAGCACCTGATGATCGCCCTGATCGGAGCGGGGATGGCGCGCGAGGAAGCCTACAAAGTGGCGCAGCGCAACGCCGCCCGCGCTTGGGAGGGGGAGGATTTCGAGACTTGCGTGCGGGCCGATCCCGATGTGACGGCGAGGCTGAAACCGGAGGCGCTTGATGAGGTGTTCAGCCTCGAGCACCACCTGCGCAACGTGCCCCACACGCTTTCGGCCACGGGGATTCTTTGAAGGCCCGGGTGGCATGGGCTTTAGCCCGTGCGAGAGTTGTGTGGGGGTCATGGGCTTCAGCGCGTGCGAGAGAGTCGTGTCTGGGTGGCATGGGCTTTAGCCCGTGCTAGAGAAATCGACTGTCGCTAAGGCCCCCCGGCTCGTCTGTAGCTACGTCCCATGAAGATCGACCCCGAAGAAGCGCTTGGCATCGATACCCTCCTCCAACATCTCGGCGAGGACACGCGCCACGAAGGGGCGATCGCCCCCGCGATCTTCCAGACCGCCAACTTCCTGTTCGATTCGATCGACGCGTGGCAATCGACCACCGCCAACCCGAGCGGCCCGCCTTATGTGTACAGCCGGGTCGCCAACCCCACGATCGAGATGGCGCAGCGCAAGGTGGCCGTGCTCGAAGGCGCCGAGGCGTGCAAGCTCACCGGCTCGGGGATGGGGGCGATCTCGGCCGTTATCCTCGGTCATACGGCCCAGGGCGCGCATGTAGTGACGGTCGATACGTGCTACAGCCCGCTCCGCATCCTGCTGGAAGAGTATCTGCCCAGGTTTGGGGTCTCGCATTCCTACGTCTCCGGCCTGTGCGCGGACGAGGTGATCGACGCGTTCCGGCCCGAGACCACGGTCGTGTATCTGGAATCGCCGAGCACGATGGTGTTCCGCCTGCAAGACATTCGGAGAATCGCGAAGGCGGCGCGGGAGAAGGGCATCGTGTGCGCGGTCGATAACACCTGCGGCACGCCGCTGTTTCAGCAGCCGCTGGCGATCGGGGCGGAGTACGCCCTGCACAGCGGCTCGAAATACTTTGGCGGCCACAGCGATCTCACCGCGGGCGCGATCTGCGGCCCCGCCAAGGCGCTCGATAAGATTCTCAAGTACGAGATCAACCTTCTGGGCTCGATCATCGCCCCGTTCCCCGCCTGGTTGCTCGCGCGCGGCCTTCGCACGCTGCCGTTGCGGCTGAGGCGGATCGAGGCGACCGCGAACGAGGTCGCGGGGTGGCTTTCGGGCCGGGCTGAGGTGGATGTCGTGCACCACGCGAGTCTGCCTTCATATCCGCAGCGGGAATTGTTCTTGAGCCAGATGACGGGTTCGAGCGGGCTGTTTTCGTTCGAGCCTCGCGTTCAGGATGAGCCGAAGATCAAGGCGTTTTGCGAGGCGCTTCGGCTGTTCAAGATCGGCGTGAGCTGGGGCGGGCACGAGAGCCTAGTCGTGATGGCCGAGGTGCAGCCGCTGGGCTATGCGCAGAAGCGATGGGTGGTGCGGCTGTCGATCGGGCTGGAGGACGCGCAGGACCTAATCGCAGATTTGGCGCAGGCGATGGAAGTTTCGGGGCTCTAGGAGAGAGCGCAGAGCGTTGCCAATCCGCGTACCACATCGCAACAACCTTAGTCAGTTGCACTTTGACAATGAGCCTGGGTAAATTCGTCGGAGTGGGGCCGACTCCTCCCAAGCGAAGCCCAGTCAGACGCGCTTTATCCTACTGCAAACGCCTTCTATTTGCCTCAATGATGGGGGAGATTGAAGCGGCTAAAGCAGAAATCACCACCCTTGAGGCCCGCGTGCGTGAAATTGAACCCCTTAGAGTCGAAATCGCGACGCTCACTGCCCGCGTCTTAGCTAACCGAAGCGTAGGTATTGTGGATTGGGGGGGACCGGTTAGGGTATTCATGTACGCGGACGACCGAGGTTATCTGCTACTAGATCCGAAATTTCGTTATACCGTGAGCACAAAGGAGCGGCTTGAGAAGCGCACTATCAAACCCAAATCTTCAAGTAAGGTCTATCTTGCGGCCCAAAGCAAGCTTCTTGAGCGGATCATCTGCCACTATTGGGAAAATGATTTACCGTGTGCCTATTTTGACGTTGGCGCGCAATATGGAAGTGGCGCCATCGAGATGGCGATGTTCATAGATTGTTGCGGCAAGTCTTCGAGAGTCTACTGCTTCGAGCCTGGAGTCGCTGGAAACCTGTTGCCATGGAACCTGATTGCCAATGGAATGGAGGATCGAGTCCTTTTTGAGCGGATGGCAGTGACGGACGGCACGCGTCCCGTTATCGTATTTGGAGAAATCGGCCGTAGTGCGAATAACCGAATCGTCAACCGGGACTTCAGAACAGAGGGAACGTGCCATGTGGTTGGGGGCACGTCGATAGACGATTATGTGAGAGAACGTGAAATCACGGAGAATCTCGTTCTGAAAATCGACACGCAGGGCGGTGAGGTCGAGGTGTTGGCAGGAATGGCGATGGTTATGAGCGAGCGACTAACGACTTTTGTCGCAGAATTTACGCCGGATGCTCTCGCAAGTCGATCGAAGCCCGATGAATGGCTACAGCAATTCACGGAGGGACATTTTCTTCTCGAGGCCCCAGATATACATGAGCCTTCGGGACGGCAGCGCTGTATGCCTATCGATGCTGATAAATGCGGCATATTCGCGCGTGAAGTCGATGGCCGTCCGTCTCCTCACACCGACGTGCTGTTCATACCGAAGAAGCTGCCGAATGTTGAGACACTCTTGAGGCTTTTGCAAGGCTAGAGGCGAGCGTTTGGTGATTCGGGCGTAGTTTCCGTTAACCGATTTCACACTGCGATCTCGAAGACCTGGCCCCGGGGCAAGTCGCCTTCATCGACACTCAGCCAGCCTTCGGCTGCCTCTTTGATGTTGGCCGTCAGCTCTGAGATCGTTTCACCTTGGGTCGCACATCCGGGCAGGGCCGGGACTTCAGCTCAGAACCCACCACCTTCTGATTCGTGGACGACGACTTTGAGCGTCATGGGCTCATTTTACTGCACGACTTGCGGCTGGGCCGAAGCGTCCCGTCAGCGTTGCGTCCGGGGCGTCCCTTGCGATCGACCGCCCCCGTCCCCTTCGGGGCCACCCCCGCCTAGTCGTAGGCGGGGGAGGCGGACCCGGAGCTTCATTCCGCTTCCCACTCTTGCGTCCGTGCGACGGAGGAGGGGGTGCCGAGTTCTGGCGAGGCGGGGGCGGTTCCCGATATTGCCGCATCCTGGAGATCGACCGCCCCCGTCCCCTTCGGGGCCACCCCTGCCTAGTCGTAGGCGGGGGAAGCAGACGGGCGTGCCCCGGGCCCAGCGTTGCCTGTTCCGGGGGGCCGCAGATGGGCTCCACAACCGATGGGACGCCAGGGATGGCGTCCCGGAAAGAACACGGTGAGCGAGACCCGGGACGGGACGAGCGAGCCAAAGAAGAAAAGCCCGCCCCTGCCTCACGGCGGGGGCCGGTGAGGCTTGCCGAACCGAGGGGTGGTACTCCGCCGTCAGGCGGAGGGTGCGTCGAGCGAGGGCCGAATGAGCCACCCTCTCTTGCCTTCGTCCCACCAGGTCGGAACGAAGGCTTTCTCCCCCATCGAGGGGGAGAAGGTGCCAGACAATCCCTCAATCGTTGAGGTTGGGAGCGCACGACGCAATGTTCGTAAGCTTGAAGCGGGCACGACGGAGCGTGCCCCTCCCTTCAGCCAGTGTCTCAATGTGGATGGCGTGTTACGGCATCAGCGCGAGGCCGACGCGGTCCAGCCGGTCCCACGGAAACGCCTTCGGGTCGCTCTTGCGACCGAGCGGGCGGGCGATCATGGCGTGGCTGGTCACATACCGGAGCGGAAACCGACGCCGGAGCGCGGAAATGAGCGACCCCAGAGCCTCGGTCTGAGCCAGAGGATAGGGGTCCGCCCCGTCGTTCAGATTCACCAACTCGATGCCGATCGAGAAGTCGTTCACGTTGCCGCGTCCGAACGCGTCCACGCTCACCCCCGCGTGCCACCCTCGCTCGAACGTGGACACGTTCTGCACGATCGAGCCGTCGCGCCCGATCGTGAAGTGGGCGCTGACCTGGCTCGACTCGCGATAGAACGCCTCGGTGGTGGCCTGCAAGGTCGGAATCACGGTGGAATGCACCACCACCGTATCCACCACCGCCCCTGCGGGCCGGTGGTTCCAGTTGGGCGATTGCACCCAGATCAGCTTGAGATAGCCCGGGTCTGCCCAGGGCGAGGGCATCTTGCCGAACTCGGGCGGCGCGGTTTGGGCCACAGCTAGCGCCGCCCCGCAGGCCCAGAGAAAGGGAACCATCGCCTTGATCCGCACGTCTGCATACTTTGCCGGGCCGGACGCCGCGAGCGCAAGGCCCCAGCCGAAAATGCGCAGGACCAACCGCCTCCCCATCCTCCTGGCGGCCCTGGCCTTCGCGCCGCTGGCGGCAAGGGCAGACGTTCGCTATACGCTCCGGCCCGTGCCCGCGTCCCGCACCCTCCTCGTGAGCATTACGCTCCAGCCTAAGAGCGACGAGGTCACCTTCCGTATCCCCGCCTGGTGCCCGGGCTACTACTTCATCCTCAACTACCAGAACAAGCTCTCCGGCTTCAGCGCGGTCGATCCCGAGGGCCATCCCCTCGAAGTAGAGCACGCCGACCCGCGCGCCTGGCAGGTGATCGACCCCGGCCATCGACCCATCACCGTCAGCTACCGGATCATGAGCGACGACCCCGGCCTCGGCTTCTTCGGGGTCAACGTGCGGGCCGCGGGCGCTTTCGTAAACGGCGCTGCCGCATTCTTGTATGCCGACGGCTATCAAACCGAGCCCGACCGGCTCCACGTCGACATGCCAGAAGGTTGGGCAATCGCGACCGCGATGGATCACGCGGGCGAGACGGACTTTGCCGCCGCCGGATACGACGAACTCATCGACCACCCGATCGAGATGGGGCGCTTCGCCCGCAGGACTTTCAAAGTGCTGGGTATCCCGTTCGAGGCGGTGTTCGTCGCGCCCGACCGCGCGAACTGCAATATTGAAGCGGAGACCGAGCGGCTGCGCGAGCTCAGCGTGCCCGCGATCCGTATGTTCGGCAGCGCCCCGTTTCGGCACTACATTTACATCGTTCACCTGCCACGAGTCTCGAACCGGCAACCTCTGGTTCGCCGAAGGCGTGACCGACTACTACGCGCACCTCACCCTCTACCGAAGCGGCCTGAGGGACGAGGGTTGGCTGCTCGACCAGCTCGGCCAGCAGATCGCGACGCTGCAAAGCAGCCGAAACCGCCTGGCGGTGACGCTGGAGGAGTGCTCGCGCCGCGCGTGGGAGAACGGCGGCTTTGGCGTTGGCGATCTTAGCTATTACAACAAGGGTCTGGTCGCGGGGCTGGTGCTCGACGCAGCCATCCGCAGCCGGACCCGGGGCGCCAAATCGCTCGACGACGTGATGCGCGCGCTTTACAGGCGCTATCGCATGCCCAACCGAGGCTATGCCGAAGACGGGCTGCTTGCCTCTATCGCCGAGGTGGGCGGGGCGGATATGGCGCCGCTGTATCGCATCCTGACGCAGACCACCTACGACGTGCCATACGGCATGCTGTCCGGCATCGGCCTCGGGCTGGACGCCGGCGGCGAGGTCGTCGCTCCCAACGGAGGCGCCGACCCTCGGTTGAAAGCCCTTTATCGGGGTTGGCTAGGCCGCGTCGAGCGTGTCGTGGAGCAAGGCCAGCCCGAACCCGATCGCGGCAGGCACTGAGGCGAACAGCAGCTCCGGTCGGTGAAAGCCGAGCGCGATGAGCCCTAGCGCCATCCAGCCCGGCGCCGCCAGATGCCGCCTCGCCGAGAGCGCGCGATCTATCCGGTGCTCCAGAAAGCGGCTGCCGAAGAGGCAGACCAGCGCGCCCGCGCAGACCGCGGCCACCACTCCGGGCGAGAAGGCGAACAGCGCGAACGCGCTGAGATCGAGGGCGTCGCGGGAGGCGAATGTTGAGTGGAGGCCGCCGGGCGCCCACGTGACCCCGTGTCGAGCCGCCTCAACCTGAATGCCCGCCACTGCAACGGCCACCAACTCGAACCAACGTCGCGCTGGCCGCGCCGCCATCCAGGCGGCAAAGAAACAGATCAGAAGCGCATCGACCGACCAAGGCGACAGCCACGCCCTCCCTAAGAGGGCCCACGCGGCCAGGCCGGCGGGCAGCACCCAACCCAAGGTTCGGGGCCACGCGCCGAGTTCGCCTGCGGCAAAGGCCAAGGATGCAGCCAAGACGCCGAGGGCGGGCGCGCTCACGGCCGTTTGCACATGACCGAGGCTCTGGCTGAAGGGCGACCACAGAGGGTTGGCCAGGCTCAGAACAGCGCAGTTCACGAGGGCGGGCGCAAGCAGAGGCGAAGCGTCGTTCGCGCTCGCGAGCCAGCCACCCAGTTCGGCGATCCCCCAAAACATGGCAAGCAAGGCGGCGGCGGCGGCGAATCCGAATGAGCCAAGCCCAAAGGTCCTTGCCGCTTGGCCCGCCAGAACGAGAGCCGCTGGGCTGACTAGCAGCGCCCGAATTGCGGGTTGGAGCCATCGCGGCCTGCGCTCCGCGCTCGCCGCCATCGAGGCGAGCGCGGCCAGCATCGCCGCCGTCAACCCGAGCACGCTGAGCCAGAGCATTCCGATCGTCCGGTTCCAGACGAGCCATTCGCCTGCGCCATCCCATCGCGTCTCTTCCCGCCAGCGGAACTTGTTCGGAGTCAGCAAGAGGCGCAAAGCGACTTCCGACTTAATCAAACCCGGCACCGCGGTTTCATCCATGGGGAGCCCGCTGGGCCAACCGCGCCCCAGCGTCCACATTCGGCCCCAGCGAGCCTCCGGCTCGGGCCATTCGAGCACGAGCGCGCGGTCGGCGAGCCGGGCCGCCTCCGAGGCATCGTCCCAGCTCTGGGCCACGTAAGCGATCGTGGTGTTGTCAGCCCTTGGCGCGCGAAACGCAGCAGGTTCGACCCGGCCGCGCCCGTCGAGGGCGATCATGAGGGCGAGAGTGCTGACGGTCAGGCGGGGCGACTCCAACGCCAGTATCCTGCGACGCCACAGCCACTGGTCCCGAGCCTGAAAGTGTCCGCGCGTTCGGAGGGTCGGCATCGCGAGCGATTCGTAGACTCGGCCGTCGCTCCGGAACTGGGCGTCGGACGGCGTGCCCTGCCAGTTCATCCCGGTAACAAGGCCGAGCACGCGGTTGTTACCGTCGCCTTCTGCAGGGGGCCAGAGTGCCCAGAGCATATGGGGCGCGGATTTGGCCTGCACGGAGGGGAGAGCCGCTTCGCTCCGAATCAGGATGAGGGCGGTGCGCTCGGCATGAGCCGAGGCTACGATGCACAGGAGGGCCGGCAGCGCCAGGCAGCGCCTCATGGCACGGCGACGCTACCGAGCAGGGCCCCGACGAGCGGCGCCAGTTCCACCTGCGAAGGGTCCTCATCGGGAGCGCGAATCACGACGTGCGGCTCATAAAGGTGGCCCCACTTCGTGGTGGGCTTGGTCGCGAACACGGTGACCGTCTTGCAGCCCGCCCCCGCGAGCACGTGCATCAGGCCCGTGTCGCCTCCAACCGCGGCGCGCAACTCGACCCCGAGCCCGACCGCCTCGCGGATCGAAGTCCGACCCACGAGATCGACGTAAGGCACGTCTAGAGCTTCCGTCAGTTCGTTGCCGGCGGCTACCTCATCGTCTCCGCCGAGGATCGCGACCTTCTCGCCCTGCGAGGCAAGCTTCCGGGCGAGACCGGCGAGCACCTCAACGCGCAGGCGCTTCTTCACCCACGTGGCGCCGGGCTGCAGCCCCACGGTGGCGCCTTGCAGCAAGTTCCTCGCCTCCGCGCGCTCTCCCTCGGTTGCATGAAGCGACGGATGGCGAGAAGCCAGGGTCAAGCGCACCGCTCGCCCGAGATCGAGGTAGCTCTCGACCTCGCTTTGCTCAAGGTCGTAAGGAATTGCCTTGGTGAGAAGCCATCCTCGTCGGTCCACGTCGTGCCCCACGCGGGTGCGGATCCCGGCAAGCCGAGCGAGCGCGGCGGACCGGAAGCCACGGTTGACGACGATCGCTATGTCAAAGCGCCTGCGAAGCCCCCGGGAGGCCCGAAAGGTGTCGATCAGCTTGCGGGAGCGGTTCATCTCCTCCAGCGCAAGGAGCCGCTGGGGCTCCGAAAGCAGCGTGTGGACGCCGCGCGTGGTCCAGAGCGTGACCTCGCAGCCCGCCTCGATGAGACCATCCAAGAGCGGCGTCGCCATTACCGCGTCCCCCAGGAAGCGCTTCATCAGCACGAGCACGCGCTTAGAGGGCATTTTCGAGCGCCCCCCAAACCGCGTCTTCCTCGATGGACGACACCTCCGCGCCCTCGTCTGCCACAAGCACGGTCAAGCCCTGGCTTGGAGGTGCCCAAAGGCGGTTGATGCCGTTCCGGTAGAGCCCGACCGTTGGCGTTTTCGCCGCGACCGCCAGGTGCAGGACGCCGTTGTCGATGGAAAGGCACGCCCGCGCGCGGCCCAAGGCGCCCACCACCTGGGGCAGGCTGAACGCGCCGCGCAGGTCCTCGACCAGGCCTTCGCCCACCAGCCGCTCCTCGCCATCTTCGCCGGTCCAGAATTCTCGCTGCGCCGAGGGCGCCGCCCCGATCAGCCCCGCGCTCAAGCCGCGCTCACGCACCCTTGTCAGCACCCACGACCACTTGTCCCAAGGCCAGAGCTTTTCGGGCAGACTGGCGGCGGTCGCGATTAGCACGTCGGGGATACCGTGGTCGGGCTCGGCTTTAGGCACTCGGTAGCCCGGGATCGGCCCTCGGAGGTAGGCCAGCCGGCAGAAAATCTCGCCGATAAAGCCGGAGTCGAGGAATGGGTAGCGCCCGGGCAGGTCTTCGGCGATCCACCTCGGATCGGCCTGCAACTCGCCGCGAAGATCGGCCGCGACGGGCAAATCCCCCCTGCCGGTCGGCGCGAGGCACGGGCCGACCACCCACGAATCGCTCCCTGCGATGAGGGCGGTCATCGCCTTGGCGAAGGCGGTTCCCTCGACGTTGACCACCAACCCATACGGTTCGTCTTGAGTTCGGCAGAGGATGGCGTGGGCCGCCTCGCGCACGGGCGTGCCGTGTAGCGGGTAGCTCCAGTCGATCAAGTCGGAGGGAGTCTGCAGTTCGCCGGTGCGTGTGCCGCCAAAATAATCCAGCCGAGAAGGCCGGAGTTGCTCGCGCAACATTTGCAGGAGCGGGGTGGCGACCACGAAGTTGCCGATGGCGTCGTTAGCCACCACCGCGATGGGCACGCCTGCGGGCAACCCTTCGTCCAGATACCGCCTCACGGCAACAGAGTTTAACCGAGCGGTGCTGTAGACTGCCAAACCTGTGCCCGAAGCCCCGGACGCCCCCCGAAAGATGCCCCGCGTGATCTGGCACCTTGGCTGGATCAGCTTCTTCGCCGACGTGTCGTCGGAGATGGCCTACCCGATCGTGCCGCTCTTCGTGTCGCAGGTGCTTCGGGCGCCGGTCGCCGCTCTCGGCGCAATCGAGGGCGTCGCACAGGCGGTCGTGAGCATCATGAAGGGCTGGTCGGGCGTTCAGTCCGACCGCATTGGCCGCAGGCTGCCGTTCGTTCAATGGGGCTATGGGCTGAGCGCGATCGGCAAGCCCCTGCTAGCCTTCACCAGCGTGTGGCCGGCGGTGCTTGGCGCCCGTTCCCTCGACCGGCTGGGCAAGGGCCTGCGCACCACCGCGCGCGATGCGCTCATCGCCGATGCGGCCGACCCGCGCGACTACGGCAAGGCATTTGGGCTGCACAGCGGCCTGGACACGGCGGGCGCGTTCGTGGGCGTGATGCTGCTGGCCCTGCTGGTCTGGCGCGGCCTGGCGAGCGCGGATTTTCGCAATCTGTTCCTTTGGGCGGGCGTGCCGGGCCTGGTTTCCTGGTTTCTGACTCTGCTCTTGCGAGAACCTCGAGCTCGAGACGCCTCTGAGGCTAAGCCGCCTGAGGCCGGCAAGGCCGCCAAGCGCTTCGACCTTAAGAGCTTGTCCCCGGCGTATTGGCGCGCGCTTGGCCTCTCGACACTTTTCGCGCTCGCCAACAGCAGCGATACGTTCCTACTTCTGCGTGCAAGCACACTCGGGATGTCGCTGCTTGCGGTGGTTCTGAGCTACGCGCTCTACAACGTCACCTATACGCTGACGACCTACCCCTCCGGGGCCCTGAGCGACCGGCTCGGCCGCTGGCGTCTGCTCGCGATCGGCTGGGTTTTTTATGCGATCGTGTACGCGGGCTTTGCGATGTCGGGCGCGGGGTTGATCTGGCTGCTGTTCGCGCTTTACGGCGTGTACATCGGCGCGACCCAGGGCGTGAATCGCGCGCTGATCGCGGACCTCGCGCCCAAGGATGCGCGCGGCTCGGCGCTCGGTCTGTTTCACATGAGCACTGGGTTCGCGACGCTGCTCGCCAGTCTGCTCGGCGGGTGGCTTTGGGATCGCTACGGCGCGCCGGCGACGTTTTACGCGGGATCGGGGCTCGCGCTGGTCTCGGCTGCGCTGATCCCCTTGACGCGGAGCAAGTAGGCGAGCGCTGCTTGGCTCTGCGTGGCCTTGCATGGCTTTGCAATTGCCTGCGTGGTTTGCATGGGCGTGTGATGCCCTTGCTGCAGCGCGCGTGGCTTGCGCCGCGAAGCTACGGTCCTCTCCTCGCGATCCAAATGGACGCCAGGGATGGCGTCCCCCAAGAGATGGAGCCGAGGATGCCATTTATCCAAAACGAGGCTTGACTAGTGGGTAATGGCATTTGGATCGTCCCTCGTGGAAGCCGGGCCAACCTCACGCTCTCGGATGAGCCTTGCGATACTTGCGCCGCACCTCGTCGAGGTCCAGATGCGTGTAGATCTGGGTCGTCGCGATCGACTCGTGCCCGAGCAGCTCCTGCACCGCGCGCAAATCGGCGCCCCCCTTCAGCAGATGGACTGCATAGGTATGGCGCAACGTGTGGGGGCTGATTCCGGGCGGCAACCCTGCCCGCCTCGCGCACCGAGCCAGCACCGCATACGCCGACTGCCTGCTGAACGCAGCGACTCGCGCGCCCAAGATCACGCGCGACGACGCGCGCCGCGCCAGAAGGGGCCGGGCGCTCTCCAGATAACGGGCCAGCCAGTCCACCGTGCCCTGCGGCAGCGGCACCATCCGCGTCTTGCCTCGCTTTCCCGTCACCCGCACCATGCCGTGCTCGAGGTCGAGGCTCTGGCGGTCGAGCTCGATTGCCTCCGATACGCGTAGCCCCGCTCCGTAGATGAGTTCGAGAAGCGCGCGGTCGCGCAGGCCCGTCGGCGTCGTTACGTCGGCCGCGCCAAGCAGTGCCTCCAGGTCGGCGCGGCTTAGGGCTTTGGGAAGCGTCTTTGGTCGGTGGAAACCGGTCGAGGCGGGCAGGTCGCCCGCCGGGCCTTCGCCGTGCCGCTTCAAGAACTTGAGAAACGAGCGCAGAGCGCTCATCCTCCGCTGGGCGGTGCTGCGGGCTAGCGGCGAAGCCAACGTAGCTTCGTATCGCTGGATCATCGCGGGCTCGAGTGCCCGCCAACTCTTAACCCCGAACCGGGAGAAAACGGCGCAGGCGCCCATGAGGTCGCCCTGGTAGGCCAGAACCGTGTGCGGGCTCGCCCCGCGCTCGACCTTCAGGTGGTCGAGAAACCACTCCGCCGCTTCTTCTAAGGCAGATCCTTGCGCTTCCATACCCAGATCACGGGACGCACATACATCAGGTCTGGGATCGTCGTCGCCTCGATTCCCTCCAACCGAACCAGTCGCCAACCGCGTGTGAGCTCCGCCCGAAAGGCCATGTAGCGATCGACTTGCAGCCTGAGGATCGGGTCCTTTGCGCCTGTGGCCCGCCATCGCTCCACGTGCACGGTCTCGAAATTGCTGAAAGTGACGAACTCGGGTTTGCGCTCGGTGAGCAGCCGCACGTCCCACTCGAATCGCTCGTCTGGGTTGGCGGGAACAAAACGCTCTACCTTGGGGTTCGCGGCGCGGCGCATCGCACCGTCGATCTCGCCATAGCCGACCGCGCGCGGCAGCGCCGCATCGGGGTACGTGGCCGGTGTCCAAAACCACGGGTCGCTCACGAGCCCGACCGTCTTGCCCGCGCCGACCTCCTTCAAATACGCGCCCGCTTCATCCCGTGGCTCGGGAAACGCCATGCTCTGCGTATAGAGGGCGGCGGAGCGAAAGCCTCCCGCATCGAGCCCGCCAAGCCCGAGCATGCCGAGCGCGGCGACGGTGCCTCCAAGCGCGCCGCGCCTTTCGAAGGCATGCCCCATCGCCCAGCCGAAGCCCGCCGCAAGTCCGATCGTGAGCGGGAACGTGTAGCGGAGAAACTTCACCTCGCTCCGCCCGATCAGCGCGTAATAGGGCACGAAGAACGCGAGCAGAGCGACAGCCCAGGCGTGCCGCCGCCATGCGGCGTAGACCAACCCCGCCAAGCCGAGCAGCGTGAGGAGCCCGCCGACCCCCTCGAACAGGTTCGCGATGTGGTACAAGAAGCCGGTCTGCGTGCCTGCGAACTCGAGCCCGTGGCCGGTGCGGGTGTGCACCCACTCGAACAGGAAGTCGGCGGCAAACCGTCCGCTATCGAGCAGGATGCCGGGGGTGGTGACGAGCATCGTGCCCACCGCGCAGGCTGTGCCCAGTAGCGCCTCCCGCGCCCAACCGGGACGCTTTGAAAGAGCGAGCGCCGCCCAAAGCGTGAGCAAGCCCAGCAATCCAGTGTATTTCGTGCCCGCGCTCAGACCGGCGAATAGCCCCGACAGCAGGGCGTCCCGTCGCACTGCTCGGTCCAGGGAAGGTGGGGCGTACCCCCCCGGCGCATCAAGGATGCGGAGCGCAAAGAGGGCGCTAAGCGAAAGTAGAAAGGCGGCCATCACGTCAACGGTCTGAAACCGCGAATGCACCACCAGGCCAGGCGCAATCGCGATCGTGAGCCCCGCGCACAGCGCCCCCGCCAGGTTCGACCTTCGCCGCACGATGGCGAAGAGCACCGCCGCCATGCCCGCCCCGGCGAGCGCGCTCAGAATGCGCCCGGCAAGGTGGCAAGCGGAGATGAAGCGCCATTGCCCTGCCGGATCTTTGGGATCGATGCCCTTGCCGTAGCCGGCGATGACATCGGTGGCAACTCGCAGCCCGGTCAGATACAGAGTGCCGTAGTTGTAGAAGCCGGGCGAGAGTTTGAGCTTGGCGGGTTCGATACGTTGCGACACCGCCCAGATTGGGAGCTCGTCGGGGTGGTAGCTCTGGTGGTGCAGCGCATTGGCGAGTCCCCAGTTGATGCCGATGAGTCGGAAAAGCAACGCCCCCGCGAACAGCAGGCCAAGGGCCAGTCGGTCCGCCTTACGAGACTCCAACGGCGCGCTCCCGATCTCCGGCACGGGCCGATGTTAGCACCCGCAGCAGCGCGTAGCCGGCCAAGGGGTCGTATTGCAGACTGAAGCCCTCCCTTAGACGTTCTCGCGCGAGTAGATCGCCCATGCGGCGCTCGAGCCTGACGTAGTCGCTAACTACCTTGAGTACCCGGGCCTCCACCGGCAGGGCGTTCCCGACCGGGCTCGCATGATCCCAGTTGTCGCTGCCGTCGTAGCTGGCATGGTGCCACCGAACGATGGGCGCAAGCTCGCGAAGGGAAGGGGTCATTTCGAGCATGGCCGCGCTCACTTCGGGGTGGCGCTCGAAGGTGGCACGTTCCGCTTTGGTCCAGTCGGGCTCCGGAATCTCGTTCACGAGCGCGTAGGGAATGGCGCAAAGTCCGATGTCGCGCAGCGTCGCCGCTAGTTCGAGCCTACGCAGGGTGGGTCGGTCGAGACGCATTTCGCGCCCGACCGCGACCGCGAGGCGTCGGACGCGTTGGCCGACGCCCTCGAACGCGGGGAACCGCAGTTCGATGGCTTTGCTAAACGCCTGCAGGCTGTCCCGCATGCGCTCGTCGAGTTCGGCGGGCAGGCGGCGATGGGTGTACCAGAGGAGCCAAACGGTGGTGAGGCCCGCGCCGGCGAGGATGGCAAAGCTGAGGGCGTCCATGCTAGCGGCGAGCCTCCGAGATGACCCCGCGAAATACGCCGACCACACGGCGGTCGAACTGGCTTCCCGCACACCGCTCGAGTTCGTCGAGCGCGTCCGCAACGCTCATCGGCTCGCGATAGGAGCGCCGCTCGGCCGGGTGGTCGCCGCCGGTCATCGCATCGTAGGCGTCCACCACCGCGATTATCTTGCTCTCGATCGGGATTTCGACGTCGGTGAGGCGGTCGGGGTAGCCGGTTCCGTCGGGGCGCTCGTGGTGGTGGCGAATCCACGGCAGCATCTCGTGGAACTGGCCGACGGGCCCGAGGATTTCCGCCCCCATCGCCGAATGTCTGCGCACGTGGTCCATCTCGTCGTTCGTAAGCCTGCCCGGTTTGTCGAGAATCTCCTCCGAGACCGCGATTTTGCCGATGTCGTGGAGCACCGCCGCCTCGCGCACGAGCCGTGCCCGAGACGAGCGCAGGCCCAGCCGTCGCGCCACTTCTTCGGCGATCAGGGATACGCGCTCCAGGTGGCCGTGCGTGTACGGGTGGGCGCGCTGCAGCATGAGCGATAGGGCGGTCACCGTTTCGTAGTAGTGCTCGTACAGGCGGGCACGCGCTTCGAGCCCGTTTCTGAGCGCCCAGATCGGAATGAATGTAGCCGGAATCGTCGCGCCGAGTCCCTTATCGGCAAGCACGGTGACGGCAAGGGCGACTAGGGCGAACACCGCGATGCTCGCCGCGCCGAGGCGTAGGGTCGAGGCGACGTTGTCGGAAATTGGTCGGCGTTCGGTCGCCCAGTCGATGCCGGCGACCAAGGCAAGGTTGGCCAGGCCATAGCCCGCCATGAAGGCGAGTGCTTGCCACTCCGGATTAGTAATCCATTTAGCTAGTCCCGCCTGGGCGGCGACGCCCAAGCCGACGCTAGACGCCGCCACCGCCGCGTTCAGGCCGAGCCATTCCCAGGTTCCGGATTGACGCCGGGCGAGCGGATACAAAGCGCCCGCGAAAGCGATCACCGCCACGTCGATCGCGAGCGCCCAGCTTGGACCGATAGTCGCAGCGGCGGCCGCCACATACGGGAGGGTGAAGGTGACTCTCACGCCCCGCCGCGCAAGCTCGACGGGCAGCAGCTCGGAGAGCAACGCCATGCCCGCGAGGACCGCGCCGAGCCAGCCGAAGGCGGCTGCAGGCGGATAGGCGGCTATCACGGCAGCGCTCGCGCCAAGGGCCAGCAAGGTGGCCGCGCAGAGTGCCGCGCGGAGAGAGAGCCATCCGGGACGATGCAAGTTCATCCCACCCTCGCCCCCTCGAGGGGGGAGAAAGCGTGAACGGCTCGACCGGCGTAGCTCCGGCGAAGTCGGTAGTGAACGCAAGAGGGGGTGGCTCCGCCGCAGTTCGAAAGCCTCGGCACGGCGCGTGCCGAGGCATGGAAGCGGACGCGGACGGCTGGATCATGGCGGCAGGCGGGCAGGAGCTTGCGCATCGGGCTCTCAAGGATCGGACGCCCGCCAGGCCATCGAAAGTCTCGCGCCCGAGTGTCGCTCGTCGCTCGTCACTCGTCACTTGTCGTCCGTCACGCGAGTGCTACGCGCCGAGAGGCGCCTCAAGGGTAAACCGCCCATAATGAGTCCATGAGCGAAGATGAACGCACACGAATGCGGGAGGACTTCGCTCGCCGCGCCGAGGGCTGGCGCCTTCTCGAAGAAGAGCGAAGGCGTCGCCCCGACCTCGTGTCCCTGCCCGAAGCGATGCAGCAGCTCGCTGGCAGCTTTCGCTACTCGCTCACGCTGCCGCCGAGGCAGACCAGCGGCTTCGTCGTGTTCTACCGCGCTCTGGCGCGCAAAAGCCCGTTAGGCACTGATCGTGGACCGGCTCGAGCCACTTCGAACGGAACAGCGGCGCCGGACTGTTCGAATGGTACGCTCCGACGGGCTACGCGCCATTTGGGAAGTTCGACCGATATGCGATGCATGGCGATCTGTCTGCTAGGGGCGGTACTGCTCGGGTGCGGATATAAATCCGAAGACAAGAAATCCGCGCTTTCCCCAATGGACCGGTTCTATGCCTTGGGCGACATGGCGAAGGACAGCTTCAACGCGGGTAGGATCGAGGAGGCTCGCAAGGACGCTCAGGAGCTAATGTCGGTTCTTCCTCGGTTCAAAGACAATTGGAACTACGGTAACGCCATCCAAGACTCCAATTTAGTTCTAGGCCGCATTGCCTTGCGGGAAGGGCGCCTCGATGAAGCCAAGCGTTACCTGATTGAGGCAGGTAAGAGTCCTGGTTCTCCACAGATGGATAGTTTCGGGCCCAACATGAGCTTGGCCAAGGATCTGCTGGAGAAAGGTGAGCGAGATGTCGTGCTTCGGTACTTCGAGCTTTGCCGCAAGTTTTGGGAGATGGGCCACGGACGCTTAGACCGATGGAGCCTGGAAGTGAAATCTGGCAAGATCCCGGCCTTCGGTGCGAATTTGCGCTATTGACAGGATCCCCAGTCATTCAAATCGCCTCTGGCAAAGCTGCATGCGGCAGGACTGGCTGGTTTCACTCAGACAAGCCACGCGCCCATTTGCGCAGCTTTAAAGAGAAATGGCGTGCATCCTGCCAAGCGTGTCGGCGGCACTTCTGCGGGCTCAGTGAAGAAAAACTGGTGGGCCCGATGGGATTCGAACCCATGACCAAGCGGTTATGAGCCGCACGCTCTAACCCCTGAGCTACAGGCCCGCCTGGGCGGGATCATACCAGGCGAGGATCACTTTCCGAACTCCCACTTGACCTTCCTCCCTTCGGGCGGAAGGGTGCGGAAGAGGCCCCCGTCCAGGGGTCGACCAACGGAAACGTATTCCACCGTCTGCCGCACCAGAGGCTGATTTGGTTCCTCGTAATCGCCCGGGTCTTGATCGTGCATCCTTTTCCAGAACGGCAGGTTGTCCCATTCGGCGCGGGTCACGAGCAGCCGCTTGCCAGCATCTCGCCAAAACAGGTTGATCGTGCCCGCCTCTTTGGTCGTGAATTCCACCGAGTGCTCGCCGCCCGGCCAAGTTCGCTCCCGAATCGGCGTTTCCTTTGAAACGAGAGCCTCCATGCCCGGTTTGCCGTCGAGCAGGTAGGCGACGGGGCTGAAGCGTCGCTTCCCGACCGAAAACTCGGGCTCGGAGAGATATGGGGCGCGCTTGGCGGGCCGAATGACCACCACCTCCGAGTCGTCCATCGGATCGACCAGAAGCTGCTTGCCATCGGAGACGTAGAACGGGCCACCGCCCCAAATACTATTCACCTCAAGGCGGTACCCCTTCGCCCGATCGAACCAAAGCTCGGTCGACCCGCCGGCGTTCATCGGCACGTTGGCCTCGCTGCGCGATTCGGCGAAGATGCGAAGATGCACGGTCGAGAGCGAGCCCGCATCATCGAAAAGCCGCGTCAGCATGGGCTCGCCCGAGCGATCCGGCTTGGGGGCGGCGGTCGCCTGCGTCTTGGCCTGGATCGGCAAGGCGGCGAGCACAAAAACAACGAGCGGCAACATTCGAAAGCACAATACCGCTCAGGCCGGGGCAACCGTAGCAGGGCCTAAGCCTTTATAATCCAATGATCTATGGCAAGCGTGGACACCGCCCCGATGGGATGCTCGTTCCTCACCACCACCCCGGCATCGACCTTTGCGCCGGAGGATTTCAGCGCCGACGAGCAGCTAATGGTGGCGACCGCCGAGCAGTTCAGCCGCAAGGAGGTGTTGCCGATCGCGGAGAGGCTCGAAAAGCAGGAGGAGGGCCTGATGCCGGCTCTCGTGCGCAAGGCGGGCGCGCTTGGTTTCTGCGGGCCGGATGCGCCCGAGGCTTACGGCGGTCTTGGTCTCTCGCGGGCACTGGCGGCACGGTTGCTCGAATACCTCAGCCTGAATCCCTCGCTATCGGTCACCATCGGCGTGACGAGCGGCATCGGCCAAGTGGGCCTCACTCTTTTCGGCTCGGAAGAGCAGAAGCGGCAATACCTGCCCCGGCTCACCTCTGGCGAATGGATCGGAGCGTACGCCCTCAGCGAGCCTAACAGCGGCAGCGACGCTCTTTCCGCCAGCGCCAAGGCCGAGCGCAGGGGCGATCGGTGGGTGCTCAACGGCACCAAGATGTGGATTTCCAACGCAAAGTGGGCGGACTTGTTCCTCGTAATGGCCAAGACGGGCGGCGGAGGGCTGAGCGGCTTCTTGGTCGAGCGCGGCTATCCGGGGGTCAGCGTATCGCGGGAAGAGTACAAGCTCGGCCTCAAAGGCTCGTCTACGGCGCGCTTGGTTCTGGACGATGCCGAGGTTCCGCTTGAGAATTTGCTGTATGAGGAGGGGCTCGGTCATCAAGTTGCCTTCAACGCCCTCAATCTGGGTAGGTTCAAACTCTCGGCCATGTGCCAGGGGCCCGCGCGCGAGGCGATGGGGCTTGCCGCCGCCTACAGCCTCGACCGCAAGCAATTCGGGCAACCGGTCGCCAGCTTCGGGCTGATACGAAAGAAGTTCGCGCAGATGGCGTTTCTCTTTTATGGCGCCGAATCGATGATGTACCGGACCGGCGGCCTGATCGACAGCGCGTTCCGGCGCGAGGCCGGATGCGGGATCGACGGCAACAAGCGTGCCGCCGAGGAGTTCTCGGTCGAGGCGAGCGCGTGCAAGGTGTTTGCAAGCGAAGTGCAGGCTTTTATCGTCGACGAGGCCCTCCAATGCTATGGAGGCTACGGCTACACGGAGGAGTTTCCGATCGCCCGGCTTTACCGCGACGCGCGCATAAGCCGCATCTACGAGGGGACGAACGAGATCAGCCGCGTGTTCATGTCGTCGCGGTGGGCTCGACGCACCAGGGAGGGAAGGGCCGAGCTTCGGACGGCGGGCGACAGCTTCCTGTCGGAACTGCTCGGCAAGGCGGTCGCCCAACCGTTCGACGACCAGATTCGGGCGGGGGCGATCTCCGATCTGATGATGCTTGGTTTCGTGGAGCAGTCGTCGCGCTTGCGCGCCGCGCGGTGTGGGGGGCTGCAACCTGCGCTTTACTCGGCTCTCTTGAACTGGGTGAACGTTCGCGCCGCCGAGGCGTATCAGGTCGTCACAGGGCAAGCGGTGAGCCTCCCCGCCCCGGCGCCGTTCGATTGGGACCAGATCGCGCTCGCCGTCCTCGAGCGCAAGGGGCCGGCGGTTTAGAAAGCGTGGGTTTTCGCAACTTCTCGATCTGGCGGGGCCGGCTCCCCCATTGGCGGGCGGACGGGGTTTGTTACTACATCACGTTTCGGCACCGGCGGGCGCTGGATGCGGGCGAGCGGCACGCCCTGTTCGTGCCCTTGATGCGCGCGCTTGCCCGCCTCGGCGATCTGCGCATCCTCGCCGTGCAGGAAGAGCAAACCGAGCTGATGGTGCAAGTCGGCGATGGAGTCGCCGGACGGCCGGTCGAGGTTTCGCGGGTGGTGGAGAGCGCGAAGAACCGAGCGGGAAAGCAGATCGCGAAGGCGACGGGCGAGCGCTTCGGACCGTTCTACTCCGAAAGCTATGATCGCATCGTTCGAGACCGGGTCGAGTTCGAAGAGCGGCTCCTTCAGGTGGCGCAAGGGGGCGAGCCGTTCGAGGACTCGCTCTGGCTTCCTAAGCCTCCTCTGTCCCGTAAAGGCGGTCGCCAAAATCCCCGACCCCCGGCAGAATGTAGCGCCGAGCGTTGAGCTCCCGGTCCAGCGCCGCGCAGAACACGGCAACGCCCGGGTGGGCCTTCGCGAGGCGGTCGATGCCCTCCGGCGCGGCCACCACCGCAACCATCGTGAGCGAACGTGGACCCTCGGCTTGAATCAACTTTAGGGCCTCCTCGGCCGAGCCGCCGGTCGCGATCATCGGGTCCAGGCACAGAGCGTCGCGCCCGGCCAGCGGAGGCAGCTTGCAATAGTAGCGTGCCGGAGTGAAGTTGTGTTCATCCCGCCGTAGGCCGACGAACCCGACCGGCGCGTCGGGAAACAATTCGAGGGCAGCGCCAAGCATGCCGAGCCCGGCTCGCAGCACCGGCACCACGGCGGGGGGCGCGACCAGCTGGCGCACGGTCGTTTCTTCGAGCGGCGTGTGGATTCGCCGTTCGGTGAGAGGCAGACCCCGGGTGGCCTCGAAAATAAGAAGCCTGGAAAGCTCAGTGCAGGCGGCACGATAAAGATGGGCCGGCGTCGTCCGGTCGCGCAACGTCGCCATGAGGTGCTGCGCAAGCGGGTGGTCGACGACGATCAGGGCCATACCCCAAGGACGAAGCAAGACACCGATCCGGCGACTTGCCGAATCGCGAGCGTGTGAGGCACAATAACGACGTTCACCTCGCCGCGACCGCAGGCCGCGCCGGGTCGTTCCCGCCTCATGCAAGCCACGCCCCTCGCCGGAATCATTCTCGCCGCAGGCAAGGGCACGCGCATGAAATCCGACCTGGCTAAGGGCCTGCACCCCGTTTGCGGCCTGCCCATGGTCGAGCTCGTCGTCCGCGCGATGAGAGAAGCGGGGGTAGAAAGACCGATCGTCGTCATCGGGCACGGAGGCGAGGCGATGAAGCAGGCCTTGGGAGAAGACTGCGACTACGCTTGGCAGCGTGAGCAGCTGGGCACGGGTCACGCGGCTCTGATGGCAGCAGAATTCCTTGCGGGCTACGACGGGCCGGTGCTCGTCGCGCCCGGCGACGCGCCCTTGCTCACCGGGGCTGCCCTCAAACGCCTTGCCGGCTACCACCGAAAGATGCAAGCCGAGTGCACGCTTGCTTCGGTCGAGCTCGACGATCCAACCGGATATGGCCGAATCGTGCGCGACAAGCTCGGCCTCCTGACCCGGATTGTGGAGCAAAAGGACGCCTACGAAGGCGTCCGCGAGATCAAGGAGATCAACGTCTCGGTCTATTGTTTTGACGCAAGGACGCTATTCAGGCTTCTGCCCACGCTCGGCAAGAACAACTCGCAAGGCGAGTACTACCTCACGGACGTGCTCGCCGCTATTGTGAAGGAGGGCAGCCATGCGCTAGTCGAGAAGTTCGAGGAACCCGAGACGTTCTTGGGTGTGAACGACCGCTGGCAGCTTGCGGAAGCGGACAAAGCACTTCGGAGGCGGATTCTGAGAAAGCACGCCCTCAGTGGGGTCACGATCCGCGACCCAGACACGGTCATGATCGGTCCCGACGTCTCGATTGGACACGACGCGATAATCGAGGCCGGCACGACGCTTGGGGGCAAGACAGAAGTGGGCCCGGGATGCCGCGTCGGCCCCTACACGATCGTGGATGATTCGGTGCTCGGTCGGAATTGCCTGGTCTACATGAGCCGCCTCTCGGAAGCCCGACTCGGCGACGAGGTGAAGGTTGGGCCGTTCGCCAACCTCAGGCCAGGGTGCGTGCTGGAGAACCGGGTGAAGGTGGGCAACTTCGTAGAGGTTAAAAATTCGACCATCGGCGAAGGCGCGGCCGCTTCGCATCTGGCCTATCTCGGCGACACGTCGGTGGGGCCCGGGACGAACGTGGGCGCGGGCACGATAACTTGCAATTACGACGGATTTGCCAAGCATCGCACTGAAATTGGTGCAAATGCGTTCATCGGATCCAACAGCACATTGGTCGCTCCGATTACAATTGGGGATGGGGCACTCATTGCGGCGGGGAGCGTGATCACGAGGGACGTTCCCGCCGATGCACTTGGCCTCGGTCGGGCTAAACAGGAGGTCAAGGAAAATTGGGCGGCACAGTGGCGGAAGCGAAGGAAACCGTGAAGCCGATCGAACGGCGGAGCCTGAGCGGCATGAAGCTGTTCACGGGCAACGCCCATCCCGATCTGGCGGCGCGCGTCGCCGATCACCTTGAGATCAGCCTGGGGCGGCTGACCTCGACCAAGTTCAGCGACGGCGAAATCCGCGTCATGGTGGACGAGAGCGCCCGCGGCAACGACGTGTTCGTCGTCCAGCCCACATGTGCTCCTGCCAACGACACTTTGGTGGAGCTGCTCGTGATGCTCGATGCGTTCAAGCGCGCCTCCGCCCAGGGCATCACCGTGGTGATGCCGTACTACGGCTACGCGCGCCAGGATAAGAAAATCAAGCCGCGCGAGCCGATCACCGCGCGCCTCGTGGCCGACTTGATCAGCGTTGCGGGCGCGACCCGCATCGTCACGGTCGATCTGCATGCCGAGCAGATCCAGGGATTCTTCAATATGCCGGTCGACCACCTTTACGGCGGGCCGATCCTGGGCCGGTACATGATCGAACAGGGATTCGCCGACGAGGACCTTGCTGTCGTGAGCCCTGACGTGGCGGGGGTCGCGAGGGCCAAGGCGCTCGCCGAAATGCTTGGCAAGCCGTTCGTCGTGATCGCCAAGCGCCGCCCCGAGCCCAATAAGGCCGAAGTGGTGGAGATCATCGGCAACTTCAAGGGGAAGAAGTGCGTGATCATCGACGACATGATCGACACGGCCGGATCGATCGTAAGCGGGGCCGAGGCGCTGCTCGAGCGCGGCGCAAAGTCGGTCGTCGCGAGCTGCACTCACCCGGTTCTTTCCAGCAACGCGGCCCAGCGGTTGCAAGACAGCGTCATCAGCCAGATCATCTGTCTGGATACGATCCCGATCCCAAGCGCGAAGAGCATCCCGAAGCTGACCGTTTTGCCAAGCGCGCCGCTCATCGCCGAGGCGATCCGAAGGATCCACCTCAACGAATCGGTGAGCGAACTGTTCCATGACTGGCGCTAACGAGGAGTCCGAGGCGTTGTCGTGGAGGGTGCGCCTTTCCGAAAGGGAGCCTCGCAAGGCGCTCGTGGTAGTTGCCGCCGCCTTCGTCACCCTTTGCGCGGGCGCGTTCTGGCTTCGCCAGCCACTTGTTGGGGTTGTCGGAGCCGTCGTGGTGCTGGGCGCGACGGCGGAATTCCTCGTTGGCGCGTCCTACCGTTTAGACCTAAGCGGTGCGACCAGCGCTTGCCTGCTTAGCGTCTCAACGATCGAATGGAAGGATGTTCGCCGGGCGATTGTCGAATTGGACGGATTGCGCCTGTCGCCGCTCGAAACGCCAGGGCGGAGGGAGTCGTTTCGCGGTGTGTTCCTGCGGTATGGTGCGGAGAACCGCGAAGCGGTGATCGGGGCGGCAAGAAGATGGGGAGGGCCAAATGTTCGATTTCATGAGCACTGAGCTTTCCGACGAGGAGACCGAAGCCCTGATCGAACGCGCGGCAAAGCAGATCGAAAGGCGCGGAATGGAAGTTCCGGCCGTCTTGATGCTGGAAATGCACAAGCCGCTTTCCTATGTGGCCAGCCAGGCGGCTATCGTGTTTGCTCCGTTTCTCGTCCCGGTTTTGGGTTATAACGGCGTTCACGATTATTCGCGGCTCTTGACCAGGAGGGAGAATGTGGAGAAGCTGATCTGCCGGCTGGAGGCTGGCGCCCAGACCGCGAAGGCGGCGACGGAGGCCCCATGCAATACCTAGACACGGGCTGGTTCGCCGTCGCTTTCACATGGATGCTCGTTGGCTTCGTGCTTCTCAACATCGTGCGCGCGAAGCGCGCGGGCCAGGTCGGCAAAGAGCTCTACATCCGGCGCATCGCCGGACTCAACGCCATCGACGAGGCGGTGGGGCGAGCGACCGAGATGGGTCGGCCGGTGCTCATGGTGCCCGGCCTGGGCGATTACATCAACGCGATCTCGATGCAGGCCCTCCAAATTTTTTCGCACGTGACCCGCATCGCGGCGCGCTTCCACAACCCCATCCTCCTCTGCTGCTATACGGCGTCGGTGTTCACCGTCGCGCAAGAGATGATGCGCGACGTGTACCAGCAAGAAGGCGCGCTAGACAATTTCGACCCCGACTCGGTTCGCTTTATCAGCGACCGCCAGTTTGCGTTTGCGGCGGGCGTGTCGGGGCTCCTTATGCGCGAGCAGGCGGCGGCGACGTTCCTCATGGGCGAGTTCTACGCCGAGTCGCTAATTCTCGCCGAAACCGCCAACTCGATTGGCGCGATCCAGGTGGCCAGCTCCACCCAGAACACCCAAACCCCGTTCTTCATCGCCGCCTGCGACTACGTCTTGATCGGCGACGAGTTCTATGCCGCCAGCGCCTACCTGACGCGCCAGCCCGTGCTCGTGGGCAGCCTGATCGGCCAAGACTGGAGCAAGATGACGATCGGTCTGGTCGTGTTGCTGGGCGCCCTGCTCGGCACATACCAGAGGCAGATAACGATCACAGAGGAGAAGGTCGAGGGTGCGTGGAAGCCGCTTGCCGAGTCACGCAAGATGAAGGAATCCGACACGTTCATGTCTCACCTGCTCCACCCTCAATCCGACCCGGACAAACTCAAAGATTGGAGCACTGCGCGAGATAAGTACAAGCCCGAAGACCTTCCAAAGGCGCCTGAGGAGGGACCGAATTGATGTCCTTCCTCGCCGACCTCGATCCCAAGTCGTTCTATAACGCCGAGCCCGGATCGCCTCGCCTGTACTTCATGATCTTTCTCACGGTCGTGATTGGCCTTGGCGTGATCGGAGTGTTCATGGTCGCGCCGATCCGCATGAGGCGGCCCATCGTTTCTGTCGTGACCTTTCTCGCTGGCCTGTTTTGGGTGCTCGAGTTCACTTGGCCCAAAGCAATCGCGCGCGGGCCCTTGGATAAGCCAAACGGCTTCGTCGAGCAGGTCGGATTCATGCTGCACGATGGCGTGCCCGCGGTAGCCGACCTTGCCAACACGGTCTCCTCGTTCCTGCTCGGCCTCGGCGTGTACTCGCTGCTGAGAGTCCATCTCCGCAAGGTTTTCAAGCAGCAGAAGGACTGGTCGTTTAGCCTCGTGCTCGTTCTAAGCCTTCTGACGATGGTCGCCTTTGGCTATGTGGACTGGAACATGCGGCTGGGGGTTAACGGGGCGAAACTTGACGATCCGAGCCAGTGGGGCAATTGGAACTACGGCAAGGACCTGTTCTTCGACGGCTTCCTCCAGCAGATGGACGCGGCGATGTTCTCCATGATCGCGTTTTTCATCCTGAGCGCTGCATATCGCGCGTTCCGCATGCGCTCGGCCGAGGCCACCATCCTGCTTGGAGCCGCGTTCTTGGTGCTCATCAGTAGCCTAGGACTCATCGAGAACATCGTCAATAACTGGGTGATGAATACCCTTGCGAAGGGGGACGGCAACAGCTTCTGGGTGAACTTTAAGCTCACGGAGATCTCGGGATGGATCAAAGACACGTTCCAGACGTCGAGCATCCGAGGCATTGAATTCGGCGTTGGCATCGGCTTGCTCGCGATGGGCCTGAGAATCTGGCTGAGCTTGGAACGGACTGGAGGACAAGCGTAATGGCAAACGACAAGAGTCTTGGCGAGCGCCTGCAGTCGATGCCGAAGGCCTCGCTCTACATGATCCTCTTCGCGGTCGCGAGCATTCCGCTGTTCTTCCCGGTGAAGCTGCCGAACAAACCGATCGCCCCCGCGGTCGATTTTTACGCGACCCTGATGAAGCTTCCGACCGACAAGCCGGTGCTAATCGGCACCGACTGGACGGTGAGCACTCGGGGCGAGAGCGGTGGGCAGTTCGAGGCGCTCCTGCGGATCCTCATGGAGCGGAAGATCAAGTTCGCGCTTTACTCGGTCGGCGATCCGCAAGCGCCCCAAGTGGCGCGGGACGTCGTGGGTCGCTTGAATCAAGAGCGGAAGGCGATGGGCAAAGAACCCTACATGCGCTTCCGCGATTGGGTGAGCCTCGGCTACTATTCCAACGCGGAGGGCGAGCTGCAGGTGATCGCCTCCGACGTGCGTCGCGCGTTCGCCAACCGGCTCGACTTTCCCGAGGGGCGGCCGCCGACCGACGTGTTCCAGTCGCCGGTTCTATCGGGAATCCACCTCGTAAAGGATTTTCCGCTGCTGGTGGTGGTAACGCCGAGCAGCACCAACACGATCACGATCGAGCGGATTGGAGACAAGGTGCCGATGATGCAGGCCGTCACGGGAGTGATGATCCCCGAGACCAACGTGTACTACGCCTCCGGCCAGCTCAAAGGCATGCTGGGAGGAATCAAGGGCGCTTACGATATCGAAAACCTGATGGACACCGGGATCAACTTCCCCGGCCCGGATGGAAAGATCGCCTTTCCTTACGAGAAGTACAAGGAGGGCGTGCCACCAATCCATGTTGGAAAGATCATCGGCAAGGGGCAAGCCTACTTTGCCACCCTCCACTACACGATGGCGCTCCTGATTCTAGCGGTGATCGCAGGCAACGTCGGGATGTGGCTGAGCAGAAAGGGGGCCAAGTAGCATGCAGTGGTTCAAAGAGCACTACCCGCTCATCAAGATGACCCTGGGGGTGATCGCCACCCTTGGCCTATATTCGATGCTCTACCGCGAGAACAGATTCTATCGGTTCTTCGAGCACCTGTTCCTTGGGCTCGCTTCGGGTTGGACGATGGTCGCGATTTGGACCGAAACCCTGTACTCGCAATGGTGGGGCAAGATGGTCGGCAGCAACTCGGAGGCGGTGGCTGGTGTTGCTGGCCACCCATTGTCGATGGGCTATTGGCTGTATGCCGCGTTGCTCCCGATCGGGCTGATGGCGTACTTCGTGTTCAATCCGAAGTATTCCTGGATGAGCCGCATCCCGATCGGCATCATCATCGGGCTTTACTCGGGGCAGCAAATCCAGATTTGGTGGAACCGATTTGGGCCCCAGATCAACAACTCGCTCAAGCCCGTCTTCCCGACGACTTGGGATTCGTTCGTCCGCCCCGGCACTGATGGCGTCTCGCCTGAGGATCTGGCCCGAATCAGCGCGAACGTGTACCCGTCACAGGCCCTGAGCAACGCGATCTTCGTGGCGACCTTGCTTTGCGTGCTCTCCTACTTCCTGTTCAGCTTCGCCCAGACCAAGTTCTTGCACCGCACCGCCCTCGCCGGGCGCTGGTTGCTGATGATCGGTTTCGGCGCCATTTTCGGCTCGACCGTGATGATGCGCACGACGCTGCTCATCGACCGCATGTACTTCGTCTGGATCGAGTGGCTGAAGGGTGGCGTCCTCGGGCGCTAGCCGTTGTCCGAACGAACCGTCACCGCGATCGTTCTTCGGCGCCGTGATTCGGGCGAGTCCGACCGGCGCTTGATCCTCTTCACCCCCGAAGAAGGCAAGATTGAGGCGATTGCCAAGGGCGCAC
>JACOSL010000001.1 GCA_016179045.1 Fimbriimonas ginsengisoli
GAGAACCTCGACATCGTACGCGGCATCAAGGCCCATGCCGAGATCGGCGGACAGTCGCGCTGGGGGCTCGAAGTCATCAAGACCGGGCGCGAGATTGCGCGCCAGACCCCTTCATGTGCCTATCGTAACACAGGTCCGGTAAATATGCAAGGAGCGTTTACCGGAAAATCGGACGACGAGAGGTCGGTCCGACCGTTTGCAAGGCTGCAGTACTAGGCGGGTTCGAGGCTGATCTGTAGGTCGCCGCCCAGGCGACGGACGCGCAGACATCGAAAGGCCATGGATGTGGCGAGACCTTCCGACCAGAGAGCCCCGCCCCCAAGCACGATCGGCGCGACGAACATTTCGATCCGGTCGACCAGGCCCGCATCCAGGAACGACGCCCAGGTGCATGGGCCGCCTTCCACGAGCAGACCGGTTTGGCCGGACTCGAACAACCGCTTCAGGAGACCGGCTAGGTCGAGCCGACCGGGCGAGGCCCAACCGATCTCGACATCGCCGCCCGCCCCCGGCCCAGTAACGTTCCACGCCGAGCCCGCCTCACGAAAGACCCGCCTATCGGGGGAAAGCCTGCCCGCCGGGTCGAGAATCACGCGCAGCGGCTGGTTTCGTACTCCCCGCAAGCGCGCCGTTAGCCTGGGATTATCGGCCTCGACCGTGCCCCTACCGACGAGAACCGCACCGCATTCGGCGCGCAGGCGGTGGCCTTCCCGACGCGCAAGCTCGCCCGTAATCCAGCGCTCCGTGCCGGGTCCGCGGGTAACGCGGCCGTCGAGGCTCATGGCTACCTTCAAGACCACATAGGGGCGACCGAGCTCCATCGCGCGCAAGAAGCGAGTATTCGCTGCGCGCGCCTCATCGCCAAGCAGCCCGTCTTCGACCGCGATTCCCGCAGTACGCAAGGCGCCGCCGCCACCGGCGGCGATCGGGTTGGGATCGGGGCACGCGAAGCAGACCTTTCCCACGCCCGCATGAATAAGGGCCTGAGAGCAGGGCGCCGTTCGGCCCGCATGGTTGCACGGCTCGAGCGTGACGTAAACGCTCGCACCGCGCGCAAGGCTGCCCGCCTGCTCCAGCGCGACGACCTCCGCGTGAGGGCCCCCGCAGGCGTCGTGCCACCCCTCGCCGACGATACGGCCATCGCGGACGATCACGCAGCCAACGCGGGGGTTTGGGGCCGGATAGCCTCTCTTTGAGAGCCGAATGGCCCGCCGCATCCAGCAGCGCTCGTCAGGAGGGCCGGCCATCGGCCTTTCCGTGGTCTCGCAGCGTGCCCTCGATCAGTTCGCGCAGGTTCTGCTTGGCTTCCTCTCTCAGTTCTTGGCGAGCGCGGCGAAGCGCGACGACTGCAGTCAGGGCCACGCCAAAGAACGTGAGGAGCAGGATCGCGACATATGTGGTGAGGCGGATCGCGAAAAGACCCTTCTCGTAGCGGGTGTGCGGCGCCTCCCGAAAGAGGAACGGATAAGCGAAGAGCAAGAAGATCCCGAAGATCAGGAGCGCCGTCATAGCGAGTCTCAGGCGCATAGCTTCCTCAGGCATGCCAGGCCCTGGGCGGGGTCGTCTTGAGAGGCGAGATAGTGGCCTGCCACGAAGACGTTTGCGCCCGCTGCCCGCGCGATGGGAAGCGTGTCCGGGTCGATGCCGCCGTCGACCTCGATCTCTAGGTCGGGGGCCACCTCCCGCAGCTTTCGCACCTTTGCGAGCGTGGAAGCGATGAACTTCTGCCCGCCCCATCCAGGGTTGACCGTCATCACGAGGGCGAGGTCGATCGTGTCCAAACACGGCAAGATCGCGCCCACCGCTGTCGCGGGATTGATGGCAAGACCGGCTTCAAGACCCATCGCGTGGAGGGACTGCGCAAGCCGGTAGGCGTGGTGGGTGGCCTCGGCGTGAAAGGTGATGCGCCGGCAACCGGCCTTGGCAAACGCTTCGAAATGGCGCTCGGGCGTGAGGGTCATGAGGTGGGCCTCGAACGGGGTATTGCCAAGCGTCCGCAGACTGGCGACGAGGGCGGCGCCAAAGGTGATCGGGGGCACAAACTGGCCGTCCATCACGTCAAAGTGAATCCAGTCCGCGCCCGCTGCCATCAGGCGCCGGGTCGGCTCGGCGATGGCCGCTTGAGAAAACGACAAGATGGATGGGGCGATCTTGCACGTCATTTGGGCCGCTCGGTCTCCGCCTCTTTGGTCACCGTTTTCACCAAGGTGCCGCCGTAGTAGACCCGAAAGGTCGCCTTGGCGCCCCGTCCTTCAGCTACGATTTCAACGTTGTCGTCGGGTTGCCGTTGCTCGTCGAAGATCTTGCTCGTACCGTCGTCGTCCGTCATCTCGACTTTCACCCGGGTCGGGCCGTCAAGGCCGGTCAGCTTCATCTTCAGGGTGTAAACGACCTTTGGTCGATCGACGATTGGCCGTTCCCGCGAGGCCGCGGCGCCAGCGCTGACGCTGGGGTGAACGTGCGAGCCCCGATCTACCCGGGTGCGGGCGCTCGGCGCTTGAGCGACTATTTTGCCCTTCGGGACCTCAGAGCTGGGCATCGTGTCGACGCGTTCGTCCAATTCGAGGCCCAGGGCGCCGAGAATCGCCTTTGCCTCATCGATTGTGCGGCCATTAAGCTCGGGAACCTCAACAAATCGGCTACCTGTGCTCAAGCGAACCGCAACCTCGCTGCCCTCGCGCACCTCGACACCCGGCCCGGGAACAACATCGACCACGCTTTCGGCGGGGACCTTTTCGTTCGGGACGTGCGACTGAACCCGAACCTCGAGATGGGCGCCTTTCAGTGCGCTTCTCGCCTCCGACAGCGTCATGTTGCGCACGTTGGGCACCGGTACCATCCGCGGCTTGCGAACGTTGAACAGCAGGAAGGTCAGGACCAGCCCACACAGGAGAGCCAAGCCGATAAGCAAGCTGCTGCGCAGCCACACGGGGAGATCGCTGGTCTCCTCCGCCTCCTCATCCAGGAAGCGTCGAGAGAGGCGAGTGGCCGACATTTGAGGGGCGACGGGTCGGTGGGTCGCCGCTGGGGCGCCGTGACGGATCGGCCAGCCGATCGACTTGCCGAAGCGCAACGCCTCTTGAAGGGCTCTCAGGTCGGCAGACATTTCGGACGCGGTGGCGTAGCGTGCGCTCGGCTCCTTTGCTAATGCCCGCTTGAGGATCTCCTCGAGCACCCTCGGGATCGACGGATTCAGGGCTCGGGCGCTCGGGATCGGATCGGTCGCATGCTTAAGCGCCATCGACAGAGGGGTCTCAGCGGGATACGGCAATCGGCCCGTCAGGAGTTGAAACAGCAGGACCCCCACCGCATACAGGTCGGAAGCTGGGCTCGGCTGACCGCCCGCGCTAACCTCGGGCGCCAAGCTCGCTGCGAGGTGGGGCAGGACCACCGCGCCCGCGGTTTGGCTGGCCCTGTATGCCTCCCAAACTCCACCCAATTGCAGCTTGGCACTGCCGTCAAGTTCGATGATTACGTTTGCGGCTCCGACATCGCCGTGCACGATGCCGGCGGCATGAAGCGCGGCGAGGCCCTCCAGCACCGACAGCGCGGTGCCAATCGACACGGAAGCGGAAAATGGCGCGAGCTTGCGAATGCGTTCTGCCGCCGGGGCGCCTCGCGTTAGTTCGCCGACGAAAAATGGGGCGCCTTCGTAGGAATCAAGTTCCCAGATGACCTCCACGGAAGCCGAGCGAACAGACGCGGAACGGCCCACCGCCAACCCGACCGCCTGGACGAATTCGGCCTCCTTGTCGAACGGCGAGCGGAAGAAGCGCACGCATACGTCGCGATCTTGAATGCGATCGTGGGCGATGTAGGCCGAAAAGATCGGCCCGTCGCCGATCGAGGCGGTGATTTCATAACGGACGCCGAGAATCGATCCGATCACTCGTCACCGCCAACTTGCCCTTGATCCGAAACCGCGGCAAGGACCAGGGACAGGACGAGAAAGACAAGCGACAGGTTAGCCACGGCTGGCGCATCGACCACCGCCGCCCACCGGGCGGACCAGCCCCCAATCGCGGCCACTTGGCTTGCCGCGTAGCCGGCGGCCAGAAGCAGAACCACAAAGATCGACAATGTTGCTCGTAGCGGTCTCATCACCCGTTCATCAGCCCAAGGACCTCGGACTCCGGCACGTCAGAGACCAGTTTACATTCGCCAATGCGCGTGAGCAGGCTGAAGGCAAGCGCTCCGCCGCGGCGTTTCTTGTCCCGGCGGATCGCGTCGATCAGGGCGCTTGGGGCCGCCCCGGTCAGGCGCGTTGGCAGGCCGTACGTCTCCAGAGCGATGCGCACCTGCGCGGCGACGCCGAGCTCCGTGATTCCGATCCTTTCGCCCAACACTGCTTCAACGACCATCCCAATCGCGACCGCCTCACCGTGTAAGATGGGACCGTAGCCTGTAGCCGCCTCGACCGCATGTCCGATCGTGTGCCCGAAGTTGAGAATCGCCCTCGTGCCGGCAACCTCGAACTCATCCTCCTGAACCACGTGGGCCTTGAGTTCGACGCATCGTCGAACGATGGCCTCCAGTTCGGCATGCCCAGCGTGAAGAGTATCGCGTAAGCAGACCTCAACTAGGTGTGGCTCGAGGATAAAGCCGTACTTCAACACCTCGGCCATTCCGTTAACAAAATGGCGTGGTTCGAGTGTGGCCAGCGCCTCCACTGCGATGCGTACTTCGGCGGGGGCGTGGAAGCTGCCTATCAGATTTTTGCCTTGCTGCAAATCCAGCGCTACCTTCCCGCCGATCGCCGAATCGACCTGGGCCATCAGACTCGTGGGAATTTGAATCAGGCGTACCCCTCGCATGTAGGTTGCGGCAACGAAGCCGGCGAGGTCGCCCACTACACCTCCGCCAAGGGCGATGATGGTCGCGTTGCGGTCCGCGCCCTGGTCGCTGAGCCATCGGACGCAGCGTTCGTACGTGGCCAGGCTTTTTGACCGCTCGCCCGGCCCCACCGCAATCCTTTCGCCGCCCTCGGGGAGAACTGGGGCGAGGGCCGCCGCCACTTTCTCGTCGGTGATCGTCCAGGGCGCCGGTCCCAGGTCGGCCAAGGCATCGGCGAGGGGGCAGAAGCGCACTTCGTACTCGCCCCGGGCGTGGCGGACCCTCATGCCTCAGCCTCCCGGAACCTAGCAAGGGCCTGGTTGCCCGCTTCGTCAATTGATAGGCTGTCGACAGGAATCGTGTAGTCGGCCTTCTCGTAGGCGGCTCGGCGTTGGGAGAGGAGGTTGCCCAGGTGCTCCCGCCAATCCGGCCGGTCGAGCAGGGGGCGCCGGGAACGGCTCCTTTCCAAGTTTTTGGCAAGCACTTCCGCGGATGCTTTAAGGTACACGCTCACCCCGAGTCGTCGAAGCTGGTCCCAGTTGTCATCTCGCAGTACGACGCCGCCCCCGGTGGCGAGCACGAAGTCCCCTGGTTCCAGATTCCTCAAAAGGTCGGTCTCATGATCGCGGTATGCCGGTTCCCCGTAAATGCGAAAAATCTCCGCGACGGGCCGACCGAAGCGTTGACGCATTAGCTGATCCGTATCGATAAAGGTTCGGCCGGAAGCCTGAGCGACTCCCCTTCCTACAGCGGATTTCCCGCAACCCATCATGCCAACAAGAATCCAGGCGCGCTCCATAACATTTCCAACAAAAGCAATGAAGGCAGGACGCCCGAGCGCCCTGCCTTCGATCCTCGCAATCCGTCTCGGCTACGGGCCGAGCCCGAGGTTCTCGTCGTCCTTCACGATCGTCGGCGTCACGAAGATCAGGAGTTCGCTCCGGTTGTTGTCCCGGTTGCTCGATCGAAAGAACTGCCCAATGATCGGCAGGTCGCTCAGGAGCGGGAACCGGGCCATGCTACCCGTATCGGTTTTGCGGTTCAGTCCGCCCAGCACGATAGTTTCCCCATCCCGAACCCTAGCAACAACCTGTATGGTTTGCGCCAACTGGTCCGGCACTTCCTGGCCGTTTGGTCCGCGGCGGGTTTGCCCGAAATCCTGAATGGTGGGGTTCATCGCCATGGTGACGGTGCCGTCACCGTTGATTCGTGGATTGACCTGGAGCCCGGTGGTTATCGTAAGAGGGGTCAGGTTCGTGGTTGTGATGTTTCCACTGGGAGTCGAAACGACGGTCGAAGAGAAGACGGTGGTCGTCACCGTGTTGGTCATCTGAGCCGGCTGGTTGTTAAGCGTTCGGATAATGGGGGCGTTCACAACCTTGCCATAGCCCTCTGACAGCAACGCCCTCATACGCATCGTTATGTTTCCGAAGCCGTACGTGAGGAAGATAGGATCGGACGCTCTGGCGAACGTGCCGGGCTGCGTCCCAAAGAACACGCTTCCACGTTGGTACGCCACGTCGTAACCGAGCGATTTGGCCACGCTCGAACTCGTGGTGACGAACTCTACCTTGACGAGCACTTGCTTGGGCGCCACATCGAACAGGTTGATGTTCGACTGGAGCAAGGCGATGTCGCTCTCCAGCCCCCTGACCACGAGGCTGTTGTCAGTCGGGTCATAGGTGAGGAAATCGATCGAGGCCGGGATCAGCCCCCGTCCTCCTTGCAGGCCAGCCTGACCGCCGCCGCCGGCTTGCCCGCCGAAACCGCCTTGACCCCCGCCAGCGCCCCCGACTCCGCCCTGACCAGTTCCTCCAAAGCCACCTTGATTAGCGGATCCGCCTCCTGTTTCGAACTGGTTCGCCGACTCTCCAGGCAAAACGATGTCCTTAGCGTTGCTGTCCAGGCCGGTGCGTGGCGCGGGGAAGGAGGATTGGCCAACCGGGTACGAGACAATCTCGGTATTCCCAAGCGTCGGCATCGTCTTGCCATATGGGTCCAGCCTGTTGACGTTGCGGAACTCGTTCATGGCCTTGAACATTCGGTTGGGGTCGGGAACCCGGCTCTGCAGTTGCTGATACACGTCGAACGCGTCCGCCTTCATGAGCCGAATCCGTCGGACCACTCGATCGGGCTCGGGCGCGGGCGCCTGGGGAGCCTTCGCTTCCGTCGGTTCGGGCCGGTTGTGACCGATGATGTACACGCCGTTCTCGTCCCGCTTAAATCGGGCGCCGGCCGCCTGGCAGATGTACTTGATCGCATCTTCCGGACTCACCTGATCGAGTTTGAGCGTGATTTTGCCGAACGGCTCCGAACTCGGTTCGACAAGGAACTGCAAGCCCGTCTTTTGAGTCAGCGCGCGCGTTGCCGTCAGCAGGTCGGCATCCTTCAAGTACACGTCGACGCGCAATTCCTCCGGTAGCTGCGCGACAGCAGGCGACCCTACCATCAGCAGGCAGCCGACGATGCAGCCAACCACCACGACTCTAATCCAAACGACTCGCATTCTTTTCTCCCGCTCCCGTCGCCAATTCGTCCTCTTTGCTCGGCGACGCTTAACCGCCGCCTCGGCCGCCGCCGCTGCCGCCTCCGCCGCCACCACCGCCGCCGCCGCCGCCGCCGCCGCCGCTGCTACCGCCAAAGCCGCCGCCGCCGCCGCCGCCGACGCCGCCGCTGCCAACGGTACCCTTGCTGAGTTCAGGCGAGAGGTTCGGGTTGAACGTACCCGCCAGCATGGTGAAAATGAAGCGCGGGTCGGCGTGCATTATCTTGATCCGGGCAAGCACCCGCTGATCCGTCGTGGGCGGGCCTTGGTCCTGGGTAGTCGAAATGCCAACCGGCTCCGGACGCTTGATAATCTGATACACCCCGCCTTCGACGCGATAGGTCGCATCGACCTGTTTGAGCACGTTCTGCAAGGCCGTCTCGAACGGGACGTTCTTGAGGCTCACAGTAACGGTGCCCTGCACTTCGGGCGCAATCGAGTAGGAGATATTGACGTTCCTGAAGAGCGCCCGCAGGGCATCCCGAACGTCAGCCTGGTCGAGCTCCAGGGACGGGACCGTCGGATTGTTGTCCTGCGCGAAGCTGCGCGCGGCGCCGCCGAACCCAACGGCGAGCGCGAGCCCGATTAACGCCAAAAGCTTCATGTGTTTCATTGTCCCTAACTCCTACTCCACACTCTTAAGATACATTCCGCGCCCAATTCGTTTGATTATGCTCGCAAACGACGGCTAGCCGCCGCCACGACCTCCGCCACGACCACCTCCGGCGCGTCCACCGGCGGCGGGCGCCGTGGGCTGAGCCTGCCCTTGGGGTCGGCCAGTCGGTTGCGCGACGTTGGCGGGAGGTGCAGCCGATAAACGGCCTTCAAGGTGGACGACCACCTCGTGGGGCAGTCGGGTACCCCCTCTCCTGAGAACGGCCTTGTCCTCGTCGATGGAAACGACCGTCCACTCTGTACCGGGAACTTGCTGACCTGGACGCACGATTTCAGGCGGCCTGCCGTTGCCCATCTCGATGATCGCGAGTACAGAGTCACCGATCAGCACGCCAGCCAAGCGCCGACGGGGCTGCGGTTCGGGCGCCTGGCCGGTTTCAGATGGGGGCGGCAGATCCACAAACACATTCGGAAAGTAGCCGATCTGGCTAGCCAACCTCTCCGCTTCCTGGCGGTTTTCAAACCCCTGCTCGACAGGAGATAAAGCGAAGGGATCGGGCCTGGGTTTATAGCCCGTTGCGTTGACCATTGCGTTCCAACGCGCACGATCGTTTGAGGCGACGATCATGATCCCTGCGGTGGTCGTAGGCACATAAGGCTTTGGGCGATATGCCGGCTGCTGATGGGGTTTCTCCCATTGGTTTGAAGAGCCTTTGCAGCCGATCAGAAAGGAACAAAGGCAGGCGGCTGCTAGGATTGGCGTCACCGCCTCTGACACTTGGGTGCGAGCCTTCATCTTATCCGCCTCCACGTCCGCCGCCTCGGCCTCCTCCACCGCCTGCGCCGCCGGCCCTCTGGCCGCCTCCTCCGGGAGCGCCCGCCTGGGCGACTGCACCGGTTATTACGTCTGGCGCTGGCGGGAAGATGTCGGTTCCGCGGATAAAGCCCACGACGGTCACGTGATAGGTGCCCGTCATGTGCGGCGTCGTCCCCGTAAGCTGAAGCCCGTCGGCGACCGCCAGATAATGGGGCATCTTGCTCCAGCTTTTCATGCTCGCCATTATCTGATCGTAGGTGCCTTGGACGGTCAAGACTCCGAGATCGAGAATCACAACCGGGTAAGGCATCGCCGGATAGTTGAAGAACGTGGCGAGAATCGCCCCTTGATTGTCGGGCGCTAAGGGCACGAACGGGCCGCCGTTAGGGAGCTTGACGTTGCCAACCGTGAGCTGGGCGTTGATCGCTTTTTGCAGGCTGTTCCGGTAGACCTTTGCGTCACGGATGAACTGCCAGGAGTTCACACTCAGGTCGATGCCACCCTCGCTCAAATTTTGTGACGGAGTTTTCTCCGCGACGATCGCAGCCCACTCCTTCTCAGCGTCATCGCGCTTCACCTCCGCGTCTTGCACACGCTTGTTCGCCTGCGCCATCTTGCTGGCCTCAGCCGTTAGCTTGTCTCGATAGTCCTGCCACGTCTTTGCGTCGGCCTCATTGGGAACCCAATGCCAGAAATAGCCCCACGAAAGCAGGCTAATCGCGAGGGCCACGCCGATCATGACGACGGTTAGTGCGCTCAACCTCATCCGCCACCTCGGCCGCCTTGACCGCCGCCTCCGCCTCTAGCCGGAGCTGCTCCCGCTCCGCCTGCCGCCCCCGCAAGGGCCAACCCTCCAGTGGAGCCGAGCGTCGCCCGAACGTCTGGTCCCTGCAGATTGCCCGGCACTGTGAAGTTCACCGTGACGACGTGCCACTCCGGCATCGCGCCTCGAAAGGTCGGATTTCCCGAACCGAAGTCCCCTACGTTGAGGTAGCTTGAGACGCGGCCCTCACCAATCTTTAGATTGAGTCGCTCAATGGGATCGTCGGACGGAGGCGGCTCGCTCAGTTTGTGCCTCTTGCCAGTCTTCTCACCCGGTCCCAGGTTGGTGACCACCTCGTCATCGGACGGGATTTGGGAACGTTGCACGGTTCCGACGCCGGGAATCTTCAGGAGAGCGAGGACGAGATTGTTGTATTGCTCTTGTGACTTGATCACCCCGTTCAAGGCAATGGCAACGGTCTTGTCGTCGATTGGCGTGAGGTTGATCGCGTAAATCCTAAAGTAGTCGGGAATGAACTTCCGGATTTGATCGTAAAAGTCCGGATAGACCTTGTTGTGGCCGTCCATCGCCCGTGCCAGGGCTGTGTTCTTCACGAACGGGGCCGCCAGCGCAATGATCTCGTCCGCCTTCTTCGAGGTGGTCGCCACGCTGTCCGCCATCGGCTTGACTTCGTTGGCCTGTGTCCTTGCCCCCTCGAGATGGCTCAACGACGTTTTCTGCATCATCACTGCCGCCGAGCCCGCTGCTAGAGTGATCAGCGCCATCAAGATCCAAGCACGCTTCGCGCTCTTTTCGCGGCTGACATAGGTCGGTAGCAGATTAAGCTTCATGGTCGATGCCTTTCGCTGCGTCAGTCAAAAAATATATGCAGGGCGGTCCCCACCGCAACGGTGAACTCTTGGGCATGCTCCTCGGCGTATCCCGGCGCAACTTTCTTGTCGTTAAGATTCAGACGCTCCAGCGGATTGTAGGGGTCACAAGGCAGGTCCAGGTTCGCATGAAGGTATTCGGTCAAGCCTCGCAGACGGGTTCCGCCACCGCTGAGCATGATCCGATCCACGTCCCCACCGCGGCTTCGGAAGTAGTCGATCGAGCGGCGAACTTCGGCGACGAACTCATCGAGAGTCGCCGAATAGGCGTTGAACAGGCGAATGGATTCACTGTCTCCCGGTAGGACCCCCGTCGCGGCTGCGTCGGGCGCCTCGAATGGATTGTGGTCGGGGAGTGCGGTCCCCCCTGCGGGCGCTTGCGCGGGCTGGTCGGCGCCCGTAGGTGTCGGCTGGTCGGCAAAGGGGTTGGGAGTCGGTGCGGATGGTTCGGCGGAAGCGCCTTCGCCGGGGGCGGCGAACGGGTTTGGTTCGGGAACCCCTACTGCAGGCTGGTCCGGTGCAGCAAACGAATGCGGGGCGGGCTGTGGTTCCGTGAAGGGATTGGCAGCGATCGGTTGATCCGAGAATGGGTTATAGGCCTGGAATCCCTGAGTTTCGCCGCCGGCCGGAGGCACCGATTGAGGCATCGGCCCAAAGCCCACATCGGCGGCAAGATTCCGGCTCGCCTCAATCGCGGACTTGGGGATGACCGCCTTGTCGACCTTCATCCGCTCCGCCTCTTCCATGCTGATGCCGAGGTGGTCGGAGATCGCCTTTGTAAACATCTCGCCCCCGACCGGGATCTGCCGGGGCATCAGGAGCTTGCCGTTGCGGTAGATATTGATTGCGGTGGTCTTGTGGCCAAGGTCGACTATACAAATCGCCTTGTCGGCGAGATCGTCGTAGCTGGTCTGGAGGGACCGGGCGATCGCCAGGGGCTCCACGTCGATTGCGGCACAGGCCCTGCCCGCCCGCCGAACCGCGTTGATGATGGTGTCGATTGCCGCTTGAGGAGCGATCGCCATCACCACATCCATGTTGGGCGAGTTGGGATCCTCTTCTGGCAGCACTTTGAAGTCGCTCACCACGTTGCTGTCGGCAAAGGGCACGTTGCGGCTGATCTCCCACTGCATGTGCTCGCGCAATTCGGTCGGACTCATGCGCGGCACCTCGAGAGTTCGCACGAGGACCGACGCTTGTCCGGCGATTGCCGCGACACAAACCCCCACAGAGGCGCCGCACTCGGAGAACAGGGCCTTCAGGGCGTCTCCAACCGCCTCGCTGTTGTATACGCCCGTATGGTCCACCGCCCCTTCGGGTGTTTCGGCCAAGCCGAGAGCACTAATCTCTGGCGCGCCGCCACGCAGCCTCAACTCGGCAAGCTTGATCGTGCTACTGCCGATGTCGATCCCGACAACGCTCGTGAGCTTTTTCGCCATGGATAGTGCCGCTGCCCCTTGCTATCTTACACTGGATTTGAACCTATGTCAATTAGCGCTCAGCGCACCGTCTCGCTAAGGACGGATCATGGGTTGCGGCAGGTTCATACTGGCTACCGCCCAGCGACCAAGGGCCGGAACCGAGGCGCGATGGTTTGCATGTAGAGATCTGCCCCACCGCGTCTGGTGCTCGTCCAAAAGAGCCAGATCAGGCCGGGCCGCTGACCGGGCGACGGCCCCGGATCGAAGGCGTCTAGGAACGCGGCCAGTCCGGATTCATTGATCGATTGCTCGATCGGCACCGGGGTTTCCGCCCGTTCGACGAGCATGCCGGTTTGATATGTCGCCGCAGGGATCGACACCGCCGCCCCCGTCGATTCGTCGACACCGGTGTAGGCTACGCTTAAGGTCCGATCCTCGTCCCCTGGCGAGAAATACAACATGCCAGCCGCGGGATCCACCTGGAAGAACGACGTGGCCCCCGTCACGGTCAGCCCGGTGATCGTTCCGTCGGCCTCGGTATGGATCGCTGTCGGCAGCTTGATGCCGATCCGCAAGGTGGTCAGGAAGGGACGAGTAGGATTTGAGGCTCCTGTGACCGCTCGCCCGTAAAAGGCGAGGTAGCGTGCCGAGCGCACTGGGTCGCTCGCGAGGGCCGCCGAGCCGTCTGCCCGGGCCCAGTAGCTCACGTCGCTCACCAGCCGGTTGTCGAACAGCAGGGACGGCGCCGCGTTCCCCGCGCTGCCACTTTGGTTCAGGCGAAGGAACTGCGGCTGGTAGGTCAGGAGGAGTGAGGCTTCTTTAAGCGGCGATCCTCGCGAAAACCGCACGGTGCCGAGATTCGGATCCAGGTAGACGCTTCCGCCTGATTGGCTCGCGAAGACGATCAGGCCAGAATTAGGATCTAGCGCGCGCGTGCCCGGCACCTCCAAGTCGGCGGTAGAACTGCCTACTCGGACGGAGAGGTGGATGTGGGAGGCGATCACGACCTCGTTCGTAGTGGTATTCACGGCAGAGTCCAGCACCAGGGACGTGCCGTTGGTGACGCTCAATACGATCCGGTTCGCTTTAGCCGTGGCAAAGGAGAGCGAATCGCCTGCTCGAATTCCGGCGGTGGATGCCAGGGTTTGGGTCGCGGAGTTGGCCCCCATACCGACTGTCGTCGACTCCGACGCCAAGTTCCAGGCCACGCCCGCCGCTCGGAAGGTGCCCGTCTCTGGATCTCGGGTCAGGCGTTCGTCGAGGCGCGGGGGCAAGAACGCAAGCTCGCTAGGGGTTCCGTTCACATCGGCGGTCATACGGCCCATGTAAACCTCGGGGCTCGCCCGCCCCTCCAATTGCGCAACCAGGCTTAGGTCGATCACCTGTCCGCCCAGCGAGGCGTCGCCACCAAGGTAGGGGCGCGCAATCGCGCTCGCGCCGGTCACCGAGCCGAATCCTTGAGGTAGGCCGACCTGAACCGGAACTCCGAAGCCGGTCGAAGGCACGTAGCTCACCCAATTTAGGTGTCCGCTACCGGTACCGGCCGCCGGGTAGAAAATGATGGCCTGATTCTGGAACTGAAGGACCGAGGGCTGGCTCCGCGTCGAGATCGGATCCTTGGTCATCGAGATCGGTGGCGTCAATTGCGGAGTCTGGAATGCATCGACAGTCAGCGTGGACGCGAAGAGGGCCGAAGTTCTCGAGTTGCCAGACTGAGCGTCGCCGACGAACGCCAGGGTAACGCCGGTGAAAGCTCCTCCGCCGAACGGGTCGGTGAATCCCATCGCGGGCAGCGCCGGCCTGCCGTACCGAACCCCAGCATCCAGGCTCTGGAACTGACCGATCTGTTGTTGGAACCAATTTTGGTTTGAGGCGGGCACAAAAGCATTCAGATCGCGGAGCGGGCTTTGCCCCGCGGCGACCAGCGGTGTCGAACCGGCCACCGACGCGACATAGAGCGCGCGCTCGCGCGCCTTGGCGTCCCCTGGTCGAGACGGAGCCCCGAGGGCGGTCCGGTCGGACGACCATACGACGATGAGATTGCCGTTCGGGTCGCGCGCCGCAGCAGGTTCCACGTTCAGGTATTCATAGGGAGCGCCCGACGGAGGTGGCAAGCCCGCGGTCTCAACCATCTGCGAGGCGTTGGTCGAATAACCGTTGGTGAGTTGCGTCTCCTTGACCGTGAACTTCACCTGGAAGGAGGGATCGGAGAACGACTCGACCTCGTTGCCGTTAGCATCAAGGTCCAAGGCCTGGTTTTGGGTCGAATCTTCGATGATCCTAACCAGCTGGCTGAACGTGCCGGTCGGGAAGCCTATGGGCACGGTCACCGCCACCCTCGCGGGCGCGGGGGTCAGCGCCGAAAGGGGCGTGCCCTCGGTTACGCCTAGGTTGGGGTTGGTGCGCCGCCGCGGATTGGTGGTGAGTTGAGATGGCGAGCGGTCACCAACCCGAGGCTTTTGGAGGAGAACCTGAGCTTGGCCCATGCCGGCTTGGTAGTAGACGTCGTCGATGTCCGACCAGAGGTTCCAGTCGCCATCTAGCCATCCCAATGGATCGTTGGCGAGCGCAAAGAGCCCCCACGGAGTTCGTGTGCCTCCCCGCACGGTTGCATGGGCCAGCCTCAGGTTAAGAAGATTGACGTTGCCCTCGTTCTTGACCGTGAACGGCTTGAACATCCCAGCGTAGGGCCCGCTCCAAGGCGTAAACAGCGAATTGACCGTGTCCCATGGGGGGGCGGGCGAGAATCCGGCGCCGACCGGCAATGAGCCAAGGTCGACGACCGGCGTGCCGACGCTGAAGTGCTCGTCAACCGGCACGCCGCCCGTCAGGTTGAACGTACGGTAGGCCTGTCGCGTGGTGCTCGTAATATCGAACACGCCCGTGCCCGAGCTGTCGACGAACAGGGTTGTCAGGCCACCGTACCCGCCGGGAATGCTGGCTCCCTCCGAGTCGGTGAACAAGGTCGCGTTGGCGGGCTGGTACTTGGGAACATCAACGCTGAATAAAAATGGCGTCAGGGTGAGGACGCGGGTTAGTGGCGTCAACTCGTTAACGCCGGTTGGCGCGAATAGCGCAACGCCGTTGTTGAGCGGGTTCTCGGAGGTCCCGTTTGGATCCTTCGCCACGCTTATCCGCTCGCGGCGGATGTCGGGGTAGTCGAGGCTGCTGTTGGGGAACGATGCGGGCAGGTCTTCAAAACCGACCGCCTGCGCGTAGCCCGGAAGCGGCTTTGCAACGGCCGGGGTTCCGCCGCGCCATCCGAGGTCCTTACGGCTGACCCTCACCTGTTCAAGGCCACGACCAGGCCCTTTCAGCAAGGTCACCAGGCTCCGGTCAACAACGCTGATTTGAACGTTGCCGGTCTGGCCGTGAGCGACCGAGCCGATGGTCGCGGCAAGCGCGTCTTCGTTTGCTCCCACATTCGGAGAGCCGTTCACCTCGTTTTGAGCTGTCGTCGGGTCGGTCGAATAGCCGATCGTGCGGAGCGTGTCGAGCGGATCGCCCATGACGAGCGCGAGCGGATTGGCGATGACGAAATCCTTCTTGGCGAGGGCGGGATTCAAATCGATCTTAACCGACCTGCCATCGCTCGTCGTCGCTGCCGACGTAAGGCTGGTCGCGAGCCGGGCGTGACCTGGCGGCAACGCGTTCGGCCCCGAGCCCTGGATCGAGAAGGATAGGATCGAGAAGCCGCCGTTTCCGTCGTTGTGGCCATTGGCGGGGTCGTAGCTGTCGCGGTCCTTGAAGAGTTGGGTCTGCTCGGACGCGCTTCGAAGGGTGGCGCCCTCGACGCTGAACTGGAAGTTCGCCACCGGGGGCGGGACTGGGCCGCTGACGCCGCCGACGGCGTAAGGGTAATCCCACAGAATCGCGTAAAGAGTCTGGCCCCACTCCACCGCGTTCACGGCCACGTCATAGGTGCCGGACGCGATGTCTGCATAGGTGAGCTGGTTCGCAACCACCGGGTCGCGCAGCTTCTGGTAGGCGTCCTTCGTTATGAACTTCAGCTTCGCGCTTTGGAATATCTGGCCCGAGAGATCGTTCTCGACGACTCCAACCTCGCCTGGAGGCGGATTCGTACCCGGATTGATGAGCGTGGTGCCGTTGTTGAAGGCGTAGAGATTGCCCGCAATGTCGGCGCCGTACATCCACTGGAAGCCGATTGCGATGGAGGCGACCAATTCGTTGACCGCGTTGTACTCGTAGGCTCGGCGCGTGCCCAGCCGATTCAAATCGCCGGTCCGGGCGAACAGCCCCACGAAACGGCCGTCCCTGGTCGGCACGAAGAGGCCGGGCACGGTGACGTTCGAAGTGCCCGTGTTGTCGAGGACGGTCATATATGAAAAGGTGAGCGCGCCGAGCACTCCCGAATCAAGCTCGTTCGTGCTCCACAGGAGGGTGCCTGCCGCCGCATCGAAAGCGTAGATAAAGCGGTTCTCGTTGGATGCGAACACGGTGTCGCCCATGCCCCCGCCAAGCTGGCTCGCGGGCGCGGTTGCGGGTCCACCAAAGAAATTGTCGCACGCGGCGGGGCCACTCGTCCCGTCATAGCTCCACACAAGGGCGCCGCTATCGGCGTTGAGGGCGACGAATTGGCCGGGCGAAGCGCCGTTTTGATTCATCGAGGTGCCGAAGTAAACGTTTCCAAAGTCGACCGAGGGCGTGGTTGTGATTGAGCCGAGGGTCGGCTGAGTGAAATCGGGATAGGCCCAGCGCACGGTGGTCGTCTTCGTGACGGAGTTGCCAACCGCGTCGAGCGCGATCATGCGGCCCTGTGCGGCGGGCACGAAAAGGGTGGGGCCGGCGGTGGCGGTCGCAAAGGCGAGCGATCCCCGGAAGGACCCGAGATCGGAGGTCTTCGCTTGGCTCGGATAGTCGTCGGGATAGCTCCAGACTCGTGTCGTCGTGCCTGGCTTGCCGTTGACGAGGTCCATGTCGCCGCGGCCCGTAACATCGATGGCGTAGACTCGGCCATTGCTGGAACCCACTAAGAGGTAGTCCGTGCCCGCGATGTTCTGAACGACCGCCGCAGTGAGGTCGAATGAGCGCGGCATCTCGGCGATGCCGCCCGGGCCGTCGAGGCCAGCCACCTGGTTCGGATCTGTCCAAGTCGGGTTGCTGAGGTCTGGAACGCTGGGATAGACCCAATAGACGTCGGTCGTGCCGGTGAGCGCGTTGCTCGAATCGCGATGCCCGTCGGCGTCGAGGCAATAGATGTGCCCGTCCTCGGCGCAGACGAACACGCAGGCCTTAGACACGACCGAAGCGCCGATCTTGACGTTCACCGTAGCCTGCACGGGAGTCGAGTTCACGTTGCCGGTACTGGTGCCGAGGAACCAAACCGCATCGGCATAGGCGGTGCGCGTGCCGTCGCCCGCATCGGTGCCGTAGTTCGTTATGAACACGGTCAGGTCGTCGCCGGTGATGTCGCTATGCTTGAACTTGCGGGTACCGATCTTGAACCAGCCGCCGCCCTGCGAAAAATCGACGTCGAACGTCGTAATCGTCGAACCCTCGTGCACCTCCACCCGCTCGCCGTGGGCGAAGGTCTGCCCAGCGTTATCCCCGGCTCGCCACACGTAGATGTCGTAGTCCCCATCGGGCACCACGGGCTCATAGGTGACGGCGACGCTCGCACTTTGGGTCGTGGTCGCAGGCGCTGAGAGGAAATCGACGCCATAGAAGCCGGTACCGGTCGCGTTGGAGGCAAACGGAAAGTCGGCGATAACCCCGGGCGACTGGTTGTCCATGATGGCCCCGAGCGAGCCGCCGCCGGGCGACCAATTCCATTTGAGAGCGCCGGTGTTGAAGTCATAGCTGCTGACGACACCCTTCTCGATCGAAACACTCGCTCCGACGACCAAGCCAACCGAGACCGCGTTGAGCGCTGCGACCACACGGGTCTCCGTTGCGACCGCCCCCGTGAAGCTGTACACGGTCGGCGAGGCTACGTAGCTCCCGAAGGACGGTTCGGCCTTGAACGCGTCTGCGTAGACGAGCGTGCTCCCCGGCGTGTCGGTAAGGTTCCCGAGCTCATCGCGAGGCACGGTGTTATACAGCTTCACCACGATCGGGTTCGTACCGTCGAATTGGAACAGACGATTTGTGGGCTGCCCCCCCGCGCCCAGCCGCACCCAGCCGGCGCCACCCACGCGGGTGTCGAAGAGTTCGATGAACTTCTGATTCGTACCGTGATCGATCTCGACGACATCGATGTTCTGCGGAAACTGTGTGGCGCTGGCGGTGACGGTCGGCCCCTGCGGAACCCACATCGAAATTCCATAGTTGCGAGGGGTCGGGTCGCTCGGCATGAACGTATAGGTCGCTACCTCGGCGGTTCCCGAGAGCGGCATGGTCTGATCGCCGATCGAGGAGGCGACCGTTGTCGTGTAACGGTACGCGTCGGAAGCGCCGGTCGGGATGAAGGGGAAGCTCGCTTCGCCCGTTACGCCTGGGATGAGCCAGCCGGCGGTGAAGCCGGCGGCGGCGTACGTGTCGTCGAGAATGATCGGCGTGCCTTGCCCATCCAGCGATGTCGGATGGAACCAGCGCAAGTTCGCCAGGCCAGGCATCTGAAGGTCCGGCTGGTCGTTCTTACCCGTACGAGCGTTGTCACCCTTGAAGGTCGGGAAACCGACCTGGGCCCCGGCGACGCCGCAGAGCGCAAGGGCGCATAGCCCCGACGCCAGCCTCTGGCTCAAACTCCAGTTCACTTTCGCCATTCTTTCATCGCCGATCCGCAAACACGGGCACCAAAATGTCCCGAGCCCGTTGCACGCGCTGCAGCCTGAACCTTAGACTGGTCGCCTGGAACCCGAAGTTCTGTTTGGTGAATCCAAACCCGGGAATGCCGTTCGTCTCCGTCGCGTCGATACGGCCATCGACCTGGACGACTTCCCCTCCAAAGTCGTCGCCGGCCCGGGTTTTGCCGTAGTAGGCGTTCGCAACCAGGACGTCGCCCGAATCGAGTCGCCTCGCGTACACCGCGCTTAGGTCGTTGGGGTTGTCTGCCGAGGGCCCGATCGCGCCGACTCCCGGGTAAGGGAGCACGACACCGCGCATCGCACGGAAGGCCTCGTTCGGGAGCATCCAGTCGACCGACCAGCTGCTGGACGCGCCCGGAATGATCTCGTAAACGCCACTTGAATCGGTGAACATGATGGAGAGGAAGGAGCCGCCAAGCCCATCTGGCACGTTGCGCATCGTCATGGAGCGCAGGCCCGCGATCTTCTTCGACCGGGCCGCCCGTGAGGCCGACCCGAACGCGCCGGCGGCGAAGTCCCACGTCAGATCAGGGTTAATCGACGGGAGCGTCGCCGCGTTAACGACCTGCGAGTTATCTAGGTCGAACACCACGATCCCGCCATTCCCGGTGTCTTCCTCCCTGATCGCAGCGGCGTCAGGGGTGGCCAAACCCGTATCCGAGCGGGTCGGCAGCGTTCCGCCGATGCCCGCCGCGAGTACAAAGCGCGGGTTTAGGGGGTCGGGCACATACACCCGCGCCAAGGCGCTGTACTCCCAGTTCTTACCCGTGAACTGCGCGGGGCTGTGCCATAGCAATATGCCGAGCTGGGCCACACCGCCGTCAACGACGGGGTCGCCCACTTCGCGGGTGGTCGGATCCGCCCCATAGCGGTCGACGAGCTCCAGTAGTCGGCGATTGCCGCCGTCCGCGACCAGGGTGTGAACCCAATACTCGAGAGGCTGTGGATTCGAGAACACCGTGTTCGAGGCGGCGGTGACGAATTCGGTAAAGGACAAGACATCGCGCGGCGAGTTGAAGTTAAGCGGCTCGCCCGAACGATAGCCCTCTGGCGCAAACGGGGTTCCGTTCGAGGCACGGCGCCCTAGCTGGAACGATTCGATCGACCGCTCTTCTCGCCCCGTCACGCTCAACTGAACCAAGCGGTTGGCCGCCGTGTCGACCACGATCGTATCGGTAGGACCGAAGGCGTAGGCGCGGGTCGGACGCACGAGGGGGTGCACGTTGCCCACCGCCCCGAGATCGCGGGAGGCGCCCGATTCCAGTGACGCATCGGAGGACCAAAGTGGGCTCCCCCCGGAGTCGAAGCGAGCCAGCCGGCCCTCGTCGGCCACGATGAATTCGGCGGGCGTATATTCGAACAGTCCCGTGATCGTCCAAGCGATCAGGGCTCCGTCGCCAGCGACCACGCCGGACGCGCTCGAGTCGCCGTTCAGCACCGGCTGCAAGGCGAGTTGATCCTGCCACTGCTGAAGGGTGAGCGGCGTGCTTGCCAGCTGCTCGGCGATCTGCGGCCAACGAAAGTTCGGGTTCGGAGCATAACCGCCGCCAGATGTATCCGCCCACCACACCTGGCTTTGCCAAGGCCGAGCAGGGTCGGCGTGCGTAAATGGATCGTCCAACCCAATGTCTGATGCGATGCCAATCAGGGTGGCGTGCTCATCGATCGTTCCCGTGGCAAGAAGGCTAGGCAATGTCGAGCTACCTGCCACGTACACCGTGTCGCCCGTCACCTTCGGCCCGCGAGAGGCGTTGTAGCCGTCGAGGCAGGCGTACCAAAGCAGCGGGCTCCAAGTTCCTCCATTCGCATCCGGCCAAAGCGGTATGTCGGGCTGGCCGCTCTGGCGGATGAGGATGGGCTGGCTTTCGCTCAGCGCGTTGGTCACCGGGCCGCGCGTCGTCCCCATCAGATTGTCCATGTGAATCACGGCGTAGCCGGAGGCCGGGTCCTTCTCAAAGCTGTATTGGTTGGCCTGAAAGAGCGAGAATCGCGACGGGTCTTGCTTGTCGTCGCTGGCAGTGACGTCGTACTGCAAGATCTGGAACCCGGGATCGAGGTTTAGAGCGCCCACTCTGATCTCGACCGGTTCGGGGTCTGCGCGCAGGGCCATAAGAACAGTGACCGGCGTCGTGCCGTTCTTCATGCCGGCGGCAGTGACAAATACGATTCCGTTGGACACAGCTGGCGAGCCGGTGAAAGTGAGCTGGGAGATCGCCCCCTGCAGAGTCGGGGAAGCGCCGATGAGCCCGTCCCTATCGGCGAAGGTCGGGTCGACGGTGTACGAACCTCCTTGAGTGAGGGGCGAGTTGTATGCGCCGTACATGTCGTAGCGGTAGAGGAGCTTGAAAGATCCGCGGCCGCTCTCATTGAGGCAGTACAGGGTGCCGCCGGCGGAAGCCATCGTGCTGTTGTCCGCCGTGCTGACCACGGCGAAGAGGTTGCCGCCCGCACTCATCGCGATGCCGCCCAACACGCGCCTTGCCTTGACCGAGTCGTCCACGAAAAACAGGTTCCCGCGAACGATGCTATTGGTGAGGGCGGCGCCATTGCCCCAGTCAATCGTGTAGTCGACTCGCACGCCGGCGACGTCGGCCGGGAGCGTGGCCTGATTCATCGGCACCGTTACCGTCCCCGAGCCGTCGGTCGAATAGCCGCCCGTGAACAAGGCGGTCATCTCCGCCTGCGTGTAGGGGGCGCCCGAAAACTTGATCAGGGTCAACCGGAATCCGAGCGAATTTCCCACCGTGAGGTCGGCCGGCTTGTAAACGTCGAGCCCTTGCGTCGCCGCGCGCGTACGAATCTGCAGCGAACTCGCCACAACGGTGTACGAACTCGGGCGCTCGCCCCGCGCGCCCACCCACAGGCTGTAGAGGCCGGCGGTCGAATTCGACCCCGCGGCCGCTGGATTCGGACGGGTTGGCACGTAGATCACCTTGTCAAGGCCGCCCGAGTTATCGAGGATAGGGACGTAACCGACGGTTGGGCCCGCGCTAAGATCACCGATGCCAGTAGCGAGCGAGCCACCGATCACGAATTCGCCGGATCCGCTCGAAAGCATCGTGGCTCGCGAGGGGTCCATCTGCCACACGCGGCCCGACGGCCCGAATACACCCGCGTTCTGGGTGTCGGCGACATACAGGACGCCCTCGTGGTAAGTCGGCGGGAACGGGCCGGGATCGGGCACTCCGCTCGTGTACGCGGCGGTACCCGACGCTGGGAGCACGCTGTAGGCAGGCAAGGCCGCGGTCGTGGGGGTGATATGGCGGCTTCCGTCGAGTTGGAATGCATCAAACGCCTTGATCGCCCCCGCGCCGTCTACGACGACAATTTGGTCGGCTGGAATTCCCGGCTGCGGGTTCGCGACCTCGATGCAGGTTGCCGACGAGATGGGGGAGGCGAGGGCAACACTCGACCAAAGAAGGTCGTAGCCGGTGCCGGTCGCATAGTCGACAATTCCGCCGTCTGGATTCGCCTGGCCGTCGAGGCTCACGCCCGGTCGCATGCTGTACACGTACAGATGGGAGTCGTCGACCGCGACGAGCAGGCCCTTGAACATCGTGGGCGGGCGATAGACGCCCGCGGGCAGCGCCCGCGGTGCGAAGAAGCGTTGGAGCAGTGGCGCACCCACGTCGATAGGCGATCCGTTCTGTTGTCGTGTCCCGCCCCGCACGTGGTTATGGCTGGAGGTCAAGCTGATAGCGTTCACGATCAGCCGCGCCGCTGCGGTTCCGCTTCGAGTCGGTCCGGGGTTCAGAGCGTAATACTGCTTGTTGGTGTTAAGGCCAGATGCGGTTTGCACCTGGTTGAGCGCGGCCGCCGCGCCCCTCGCCGTGATCACGACAAAGCCGTCCCCGATGCGGCCCAGCGCGATCGTCGATCCGGTCGCGTCGCTCGCAATCGATTCGAGCTTCGTATAGTCGGCCGGGATGGTCTGCTCGAAGGAAATCGTTGTCCCGAGCGAACCGGGGGTGATGGGCGAAAGCGCCCCTCCCGGCGTCGTTTCGAGCGCGCGCAACGCTTGGCCGTCGAGCGGGTTGGGAGAGCCGAGCAACGGATGGGACAGGTCGGCGTTACGAGTCCCGCTTCCCGCCACCGTCGAGACGTTGAATGGGAGGGGGAGGCCGTTGATCGGATCGACGGACGCCAAATTGCCGCTGAAATCCACCCACAGCACGCCGCCCTGATCGACAAAGCGCCGCAGGCGTTCGCGCTCGTAAGGGCTGAGCGAGAGATTGCTGTATAGAGTCAAGGAGAGGACGTCGAACTGGGCGAGCTGGGTGTCGCTCGCGCTCGATAGCTGCACCTCCCAGTAGGCGGCGGTGCCGCGATCGATGCGGTCTCCGACGTTTGGCGTGTTGCCGCCCACCACGGCGGCCACCGCCGACCACCGAGTTTGGATCGAACTCGTTACGAGGTGCTCTGCGGAAGGGTTCTCGAAGCTCCAGCCTGGCGGCTTGGCGAGCACGTTGGAATCGAGGTTGTACCAAACGAAGGGCGCGTCGTTGGCGGGCACGCCCGCCGAAACCGTATTGCTGCCGACAAGCGCGACCCCGGCATGGATCGTGCTGACCTGTGAGGCGTAGCGGGTCTGGGCGCCTGCAAGGGCTGCAAGCGCAGCCCCGGCGACGACTAAACGAAGTTTCATGGTCTAGCCTCCCCGAAATATACGAGGGTCGGGCTCACTGGCAGCCTCGGTGCGGGCGGGAGCGGCCGACCGAGATCGTCGACCCGAATGTACGGGCTGGGCGAGGAAGTCGTGTCGAATCCGTTCTGGCGCCCGGTCGCAAGCACGGGGTCATATGAAACGATCAGATTCGGCACCACGAGGTCCGTGCCGTTCACGTCAAAGCCGGTCGGCACGTGCTGGAGCGGGATGTAATGGCCCGTGCTTCCCAGCTTCCTTGGAATCCATCCCCAACGCTTCAGCCATTCACCTTGCTGGCTGATGGGGGGAGGCATGTTCTCGGATATGGCGCCCACGATCTGAATCCTTACGTCGAGCGGCTCCCCATAGAAGGGACTCTCCGGATTGGCGCCAAAGTTCTCTCGGCGGATGCGGTTGGCCTCCGGCGCCCCCACCGCCCCCACGTTGGTCTCGTAGGTGTCACGCCGGTCGTTCGGGTTGGGATTGAACGGGGGCCCCGGAATTACGAAGAACGAGCCCTCTTCCGCAAACATGATCGCCTCGATACGGATGTCGTGGGGAACGATTGCAGAGCGGGCAAGTAAATAGTCGTTGGTGGAAACGCCTTCCAGCGAATTGGGAAAAATCGTGAAGTCGTTCGGGTTTTCGACGAAGAGGCTGTACGCCCCCGGCGGATTGGTTCCCGAAGTCAGGTTGACGAGCGGGTCTTCGGTGAGGCTGGCCTGGGTGTACGTGGCGCCCGGCGCGTCCAGCGCGAAGCCTTTGGTCTCGAACTTCGGAAACCGCTGCCACGATTGAGTGCCGATGCCGTACATGGGGATGCCGGCAGGGGGGCCAGGGAAGTACGGCACGGCCCCGTTGTCCGTATCTGACGATGGGAACAGGTAGGCGGGATCCCATGTGTTGCCGCCGTTCGAGTTGAGCGAGATGAGGCTCATGGGGGCGGGGCCCTCGTCGGTTGCGTGCGTTAGCAGCATCCAAGGGTAAAGCGGCTGGTTTATGTTGCCTGCGTCGGGCCTTGCGTCTTGGTAGCCGAGCACGGCCGTATCGCCTGCAAACAGCGAGGGCAAATATGGACGCCAGTTGCGCGGATCGGACAGAGAGCCGCCGCTCACGCCACTCTCGTCCGGGTTCAGCAGAAACTCTCCGATCATGCGCAGCATCCCGGATGGCACTCGCATTCTGATAGGGTCATAGCCTGGAGTGGTGGTCGTCTTCGCCTCTTCGACCTGCTGCCGGACGTTCGGTCCGAAGAACTGGGTCGTGTTGATTGCTACGTAGTCCTTGGCGAGGAGGGCCAAGCACGAGTTGCTGCGTCGCTCGAGGAGCATGTTGGGATTGCCCGACCAATCGTTTCCGACCACGCCTTTGGTGATGCTGCCCTCGATGTAGATCGTTGCCCCCGATACGACGCTCATCTGCACGTCGGTGGGAATAACGCCTCGCACGCGGACGTTGCCCTCGAAGTACACGACGCCGTTGAATGGCTGTCCGAGCGTGTAGTCTGGATTATCGATGTCGATCCCAGGCGTGAACGAATTGACGACGTTCAACCGGTATGGGTCGGCGGCGGTGCCTGCTCCCACTTTGCCGACCTTGAACCGGCACGCGCTATTTCCCGTGTCGCTTCCGTCGGGGTTCTTCCAGGTGCGTTCGGCGGCGGGATCGCGCGAGTCGCGGGTAATCGTAAACCCGTCGGAGAACAGCTGCAGGTACGCCGCACGCGGAACGTAATACTGCCCCTGCCAGCCTGAGTTCGCCTGCCCGTTGTTCGGATTCAGCCAGTCGTATTGCAGCGATTCCGCCGCGCCGACGTCGATTCGCCCGTTTTCATCGGATCGTGTCTGCCGATCGGACAAGTTGTCCACGTACGGCCCCTGGCCGTGGCCGAAGCGCCCGTCGTTGCCCCCGCCGACGAGCTTGCCCGACTCGCGAGTCAACTCTTCGTAGCGGTTGCGGCCCGTGTTCGGATCGATGGAAAGGATCGAAGGCGGTTCTTTTCGCCCAACGGCACGCGCAAAGCCTTCGGGGTCGGTTTCCGGCTGGCCGTCTCGGATGAGGCCACCCAGGGTGTCGAAATCGTTGCTGCGGCTATCCAGGCTGGGGGCGACCGTGTTGACAAGCGTCACAGTGGTCGGAGGCTGCCAAACGCCGCTCAATACGTCGCTAATCCGCAGGGTGACTGCCGCATTCTCGTCGGCGCCCACCACCGTTCCAGCTATGAACACGCCCTCGCCAAATGGCCGCGCCAAATTGAGCGTGACCTTCGAGTGAAACCGCAGGTCGGCGTTCGAGTAGATCGAGGCGCCCTGGGGTACGTCGATCGTGTTCGTCGTGGGCGGATTCGCATAAAAATTGTAAGGCTTGAGGCCCGGCGAGCCGAGCACCATCGGCACTTTCTCGGCAGGGTTCACGGTCACGCCGCCGTCGGTATAGAGCTGACCAAGCTCGTGGGGCATGCCGAGTTCAGCGAATCGGGAGACGCGATACTTGTTCGTGATGAACCGCGCGGATTCTATGATGCCGATCGGGACGATCCCGATCAGCTTCTTCTCGTCCACGAGCGACACCGCCCCGCGCGCCTTTTGGGTGGGGTCCTTGATGTTGGCGGGCCCGGCGCGACCGACCGATTCGATCATGAGGTAAGCGCGAGCCTTGGCCGGGTTGCGAAGCGGAGTGAGCGATGGCGAGCGGAACAGCTCGATGTCGCTCGGACCGTATCGCACGCGAATAAGGCTGCGTCCGTGCTCGAAGTTCACGCGCGAATACGGGCCAAGATGGTCCGGTCCACCTAGGTCGGTGGGGTTGCTTGGACCGGCTGCTGGACGGAGCAAGTCGTAGTCGGGATCGGTTTGGGGGCTGACGGGATCTAGGGGCGTCGACAGCGGGTGCCAGTCTGCGCCTCGCTGAGAGGTCAGCATCTGCGTGTGGGCAAAGCGGATGCCCGCCTCCGCCAGTTCGTACGAAACCGACCGTGCCTGGCCGTGCGCGCTCGCCTGCAGGCTGCGGCTGACCACCCCCAGGAACACGAAGCCTATGACGAGCAGCACCCCCAGTACAATCAGCGCGATAATGAGCGTCTGGCCCCTTCGCCTTCGACTCGCTTGCGCCCTTTGGGTGATCACCGGAGGAGGTTCCTCACTTTGGCGGTGGCAGGCACGGTCACGGACTGCGCGTTGAAGGAGCTTGACGACGGATAGGCGCGAACTGTCATCAAGATGCTCATCTCTTGGCGCGTGTCGTAGTCGACCTCGAACACGTCGCGCGGACGAGTGAACTGGAATCGGTAGTAGATCTGCAAGGTGCCGACAGGCAGAGGGCTATTGGGGTCGGAATTCAACTGGATGTAGCCAGCCTTGTAGCGTGGCTGGATGACCGCGCTCGTGAGATCGGTCGGGTCGTAGGTGGCGGGAGGGGGCGGCACGCCGAGCAAGGTGTAATCGGTCGGCTCGATCTGGTCAACGTAGTTGATCCGGTACTGATTCGGTCCCGGCGAGTTGGTGGTGCGGATGTAGCGCACTGGCTGGCCGAAGTTCAAGCCGGCCAGCTGGTCGGGTCCAAACACCTCCTCGCTGCCGGGCACGACGCACGCGCGCGGAAAGCCGGTGGCCACGTCCATCGGGCCGCCGGTGCCGTCACCCTGAGGCGTCACACGAAGATCGACGAAGCGCTGGATGTCGGGCCGGAGGCCCGGATTCTCGTTCCAGACTCGGTTGAAGCAGCCATTGATCTGGTAGCCCGCGCCCGAATAGGGCTGCCCGGCGCCAGTGTCTTGGAGGGGGCTAAGGGCTAGGCCGGTGTCGATAACCGGCAGGTTGTTCGGATCGTTCCCGGGCGGCGTCAGGGTCTTGTCACCCACCTCGCTGATTGCAAAGCTCGCTACCGCCTTTCCGGCCGCCGCGTCAGGCGAGTACGGCTCGAACGTCTTCTTGAGCGCGGCGACGTTGGCAGCGGCCAACCAGTTCGATCGGCCGTTGGCGGCTTGGAGAGCGGCGGTGAAGGGGTAGGCCCCGCCGTCATGCACGGTCATGGCGTAGGCGTTCAGGTCGAACACTTCCATGCCGCCGGTGCTCTCGGACCCATCGGTGGCGGGGCTATAGGAGTAAAGGTGATAGCCCTGCAGTGCACCAGTAGGATCGGTCCGTCCCACCAGGTAGCGATCCTTGTTCGCGTCGGTGCGATCCCAGCCGTCCGGATAGGTTCGGATGATCTGGTTGGCCCACCCTGCAAAGCGGGTGAGGTAGACGTCGGGGCCGATGGCGCCTGCGTTGTCGGTCTCCTCGCCCGGCCGAACCGCCAGCTGGCCTTCGGCGGGCTCGCCGCCGATGCGGGTCGGCTTGAACTGGGCTAGGGCGAGCAGGCGGGGAGCGCTCCCGTCCCAAACTGGCTTGCGCGTGCCCCGCTCGACAACGGTCTGGATCATGTCGGTGCGGGTGAGATCGCTCACTATCGTTGCGCGGGCCATCCAGGCGCGGACCATCGTGATCTTGTCGGGGTCGGGGGTGCCGTCGGGGTCGGGCTTGGCGGGGTCGTAGGGCGGATAAGGTACGTTTGGGTCGAAGAAGGTCGTGTCGTCCAACAGCGGTCCGGTCGGCGGGGCGCTCGGCAGCCAAGTGTCCCATGGTGGCGTCGTCGTTCTTCTTGCCGTGTCGTAGAACAGAAGCTTGTTGACGACAAACCTGCCCGGAATTGGGTTCCCTTGGAACATGTGCGGCGGGCTATACACCAAGGGCTGAACCTCCGCCCGCCAAAGCACCATGAGGTTCTCCGGCCCTGACGTGATCGCAAGGGTTTGGTCGTAAATGTTGTTGTAAGGCGAAAAGGGATCGCGCGGGCCGATCCAGTACCGAACTATGGTCGCGCCGGGCGCTACCGGCAGGCTCACCTGGCCTCGGGGTGAGCGCAGGGTGGGGTCGATCCTGCCGACGTCCGGATTAGTGAATCCGCCGCTCGAGTCTACGTCCCCCTCTTGCGCAGGCAAGACGATGTCGAGCTTCGTGTAGGGCAGCGTTACGGGAGCCGTGCCCCCGGGGCCGCCGAGGCTCGTCGGCTTCGCCGGGACCGTGAGCGAGACTGAACCCCTGTCACCCGAATTATCTCGCACTCCAGCGCTAACGTTGATCTCGCGCGCGATCCTCTCGGCAAGTTGCTGGCTGCGCTCCTTGGCGATCGCAAACGCGTCCGCTTGGCGCAGGAAATTGAAGCTCTCGACAATCGGGATTACGATTAAGGTCGTGAGGACCGCCGAGATGGCGATGACGACCATCAATTCGATCAGCGTAAACCCTCGGGCAAGAGACCTCATGGCGATCTCCGAAGAATCGAGGTCTCCATCGCGGATGCATGGGTTCCCTGCCGGTACCTGATGAGCCGCTTGAGGTTCTCAGTCGGGTCGTTTGACAACGTGAAGTAGCCGGTGTTCCAGAAGGTGCGGGAAGAAATGGAAAGACCCTCGACGTTCTTTAGCGCATAGCCGTACTCCAGGTCTGTAAGTCCCACCGCATTCGGGTCGGCGTCGATCAGGTCGACGAATGGCTGGCCGATCACGTCGGTCTTCGACGAGGTGATGAGGAAGTCCTGATCGCGAAGTTGCTTGAGATTCCCGTTTACGTCGTGATACCAAGCCACCCCGACCCGCACTCGCTGGTTGAGATCGGCCCAAGGGAAGTAGATTCGGCGTTGCACTTCTACCGGATCCGGATTGGGGCCGGCGGGCGGGGGGAGTTTGATGAAGTACTCGGCGGCGTTTGGCTTGACCACGCTGGCAAGGTAGGCGTCGGCCGACTTCATCGGTTGGACCGACCAGTCGCCATTGGCCATGTACAGGGCGGTCACGGCGCGCCCCCCCGCATCTATGGCCGTGGGTGAGGTAGCGCCAGGGAGGATCACCCCCATCTGGAGGCCGTTCGCGGGATTCGCGTCGTTGTCAACAAAGGTGATTGAGCCCTGCGTGTAATCGACGTTGTAGGATGTGGGCAGAAAAATGCCACCCGTCTCGCGATCGATGAGGGCGAAGTCGCGGTTCTCAAGGACGACCGTGCTTGCAGTGGTGTCGAAGGTGGGAAGAGGGACGTTTAGCCCGCCGTTCAGCTGGCTATCTGGCAGGACCGCGTTCTTGGGCCTCAAGCTCGGAACGCTAAGCCGAAGCTGAAGGGGCGATGAAGATGGAATTCGAAAGTCTTCATGCAAGATGCGCCAGTCGAAGACGTCGTAGGTGACTCTCGCCACGAGCGGCACCCGCCCCTCCTGGCGCGATTCGTAGTAGTTGTAGCCGGCCGGATTGAACAGTAGCTGTCCGAGCTCCCAGTTGATGCGCTTGTATTCGTACGGCTCGCCCGGGGTGAACGATGTCACCTGCGCGAACTGCCGCGCGACCCGGATCGAATCCAGTTCGAGGCTGTCCAGAACCTCGCCGGCCGCAAGCTGTACGAGATTCGAAGGATTGGCCGCGATGCCGGCGTCGTACTGCCCGTTGCCGTCGGCGTCGACGAAGGGCTCGCCCGTATCCCAAACGCCGTTGTGGTTGGTGTCCGTGAAGCTTTCTCCCGCCGCAACGTAGCCGCCCGCCGGGTCGGAATCGATCGTGACCGTTCCCGCCACCTCGCGCCGTACCACGAGGGTTACCGTCTTTTGCACCCAAGCGGTAAAGGAGACTCGGTAGGTGCGGGGCGATACGCCGTTCGGCGCGGTCGCCCTGGGCAGGTAAAGGGTGGCCGTCGGCCCACTTACCTTGTCGGCATAGTATTGGTATTCACGCTCGACACCGCCCGACGGCGTGCCTTGGAGCAACGCCATGTCGGCGCCGACCACGTCGAACGCCGGCTGATAGACGATGGCGGAAACGTAGTCGTCGGTGTCAGTAAGCACGGGCGCGAAGGTAAGCATCAGCAGCCCCCCAAAATCGCTCCCGACCGCACGCGGAGCGGGGACCCGGTGCCCCTCGTTCACTATGCGGCGAAGGATGTTCGCGCCCGAGACATAGGGCCAGTATCCGACCTCCGTGCCGTTTTGGAGCACCATCCCCTTCGAATCGACACCATCCCCAGGGGGGGCCGTATCGCCGGGTATTCGATAGGCCGCCGAGTCGACTCGGACCGCCCCGGAGACCGGCGTATAGGTAACGGGCACTATCTGCTCGGGGATGCCGTCAGGCGCGGCTGATACCCGCTCGAGCAGCTGGCGGGCAAGCTGTTGCGCTAGAGCCTGATTGCGCGCGGTCGCGAGCACGTGAAACCCACCCGGGAAGATGCGCACTACCGCGAGGATGCCCACCAAGAGCACGACGATAACGACCAGCAGTTCGACGAGGGAGGTGCCTCGCCGTGCCCGTCGCCTTGTTCTAGGCCCCCGGGGGCCGTGTCGTGTCTCTTGAATCAAGATTCCTTCCGTCGGTGGTGGGTTTGTCCGCAATGGCTACGGCAGATATCTCCACGAGCGCTGGCTCATGTCCCAGGAGTCCACCGCCCGCACGTCTCCGCCGAGGAAGAGCACGAGATCCCGCTTGTCGTGTCTTGGGATGCCGTCCTGATCGTAGTTGCGGAAGAAGCTGTTCCACGTGACGATCGTGTTGGCAGGCGGATCTGCGTATCCCAATTGGCGTGGATCGTCATGAACGTTGCCAGTCGTCCGCCCCCAGTGCGTCCAGAACAGGGTGTATCGGAGTTCCGTGCGCGTGCCCCCGCCAGCGGTTGGGACCGTGGCCACGTCGTAGCCGCTAACGTTGTAAAAGTAGGCTTTGATCGTCGATCCCGTTTCCGCCTCGATGTTCTCGATGATGCCTAGGGTGGAATCGATTGTCGAGTCGGGTTTCGGCCGGGTCACTGTGCTTCCGGGCCCCAAGTCCTGGCGGGCGTTGACATCGTCGTCGGCGCTATCGATCACGCCATCGCCGTTCAGATCGAGGATCTCGCTTGGAACGGGCGCGGGGTCCTGGTTCGGCCAGACTGCCGTGGTGATATCGGTGAGCGCAGGTCGGTCGAAGGAGGGCCGGAAGGATTCAACCGACTCCACGCGGCGCGGATACAAAAAAGAAACTGCAGCCGAATCGGCTGGAATGACTGCGCCCGCGTTCGGGCCGGCCAGGTATTGAGTGGCATAGCCAAATAGGGCCGGCGGCATCCCGCCCTGGTCGAAGCGATACAGCAGGAGCGCCGAGCGGATCGCGTTCATGTGGCCAGAGTCCGAATTGCGGTAGGCCGAGTCCTTGACCTTGGCGTAGACCGGAAACGTAATGGCGGCCAAGATCGCGATAATCGCGATCACGACCAACAGCTCGGTTAGCGTGAAGCCTTTCTTGCTGCTCATCCGCTCGGCAACCTTGAAACTCCCCGCACAATGAGACTCATCGCAAGACTGGAATGTTCCAATGCCGCATGCCCTCCCCGCACCCAGTCGCTATATGCGTTCCATCCGCCAAGCAGCTGGGCCTGAAAGACGGTCGCGAGGATCGCGCCGAGCGCCAGGTAGGGCCCGAACGGGATCATCGTTCGTTCTACCTCAAATTCCGGCATGTCTTGAACCGGCGTGAACGGGTCCTCACCAAACCAACGGATATAAAGCTTTCGCCAAAACAGCCCGATCACGTCGATGCAGAGCAAGTAGCCCAGCCCGCACCAGAGTAGCGAGCCCACCGATTCCGGCTCAATGGGGGCTTCCTGCTCGCCTGCCTCTTCCTGGTCCGCGCCCGGCTTCATCGCTATCACCTGAACGATCCCAAGCACGGCGCCGAGAGCGACAGCAAGCCCGAAGCTCATAGCGGCGGTGCCGGGAAAGAGGATTGCGCCGATTCCGCGCGCCAGCTTGATGTCGCCATGACCCATAGCGTCCTTGCGAAAAAGCAGCCGCCCAACAAGCGCGATGCCCCACAACGCGCCAACTCCGACGAGGGCGCCCGCGACACTGCTCGGTACGCCCCACGTGGTCGCTTGTGGGCTGCGTTCATAAGCTAGCCGTCCGTTGTAAGCGAGGCCAACGAATAGCAAGAAAGCGTTAACCTGGTCTGGGATGAGATACAGCTCCCAGTCGATGAAGATCACGGCGACGAGAGCCGAGGCGCCGAGCGCGAAGAAGATCGCCTTGGCCGGATCGGAGCCCACGACGAGGTACTGCCACCAAATTCCAGCCCAGGCGAGCCCGGTAACGACCTCAACGAAAAAATAGCGCGCGCTAACCGGCTCGCCGCAGTGCCGGCATCGTCCCCGCAGGATCAGCCAACTCAACAGAGGCACCAGGTCGAGCCAACCGAGCGGGTGCTTACACTTAGGACAAAAGCTCTTCGAGGGGTTCGAAAGGGAGATACCGCGCGGCATCCGGTAGATGACAACGTTCAAAAAGCTGCCAACCGCCGCTCCGATCAGCAGCCCGACGACCCACGACCACTCCGTGAACATAAGGCTTCTCCCTTAGGACGGCAGGAGTTGCTCCCTGGGCGCTCTCTTCGGCGTGGCTGGCGCGAGGCCTATTTCGTGTCGGCGGTCTCATCCGCCGTGGATAGCTTGGAAATCACCTGCACCAGCGGCAAGAAGCAGGAGATCACGATGAAGCCGACGATGGTGCCCAAGGTGACGATCATGATCGGTTCGATGGCGGCGGTGAGCGACGCCAATGAGGCTTCGACCTCCGATTCGTAGAAGTCGGCGATCTTCTGAAGCATATAGTCAAGCGAGCCCGACTCCTCGCCGACCCCGATCATGTGAACGACCATCGGAGGAAACAAACGCGATTGCTCGAGGGGGTCGCCGATCCGGTCCCCCTCACGAATCCGGGCACGAGCCTCCAGGACCGCGTCGGCCATGATCGTATTACCCACGGTGCCCGCGACCGTCTCCATGGCCTGGAGAATCGGTACACCCGAGGTGAGCAGGGTGCCCATCGTGCGGCTGAATCGCGCTAGACAGATCTTATGGTGAAGCTTGCCAAAGATCGGTATTCGCAGTTTGATTCGATCGGCGACACGCCGGCCAAAGCGGGTGCTGACAAACATCCTCCACGCGAAAATGATGCAGAAGACGGCGATCGCGATCATCCACCAATAAAAGCGGACCGCGTCGGACAGGTCGATGAGGAACTTTGTCGGACCGGGCAGATCGTCGCCCTTCAGCCCCAGATCGATGAGGATGGCCTTCCACTGAGGAATGAACCAGGTCACGAGGAAGCCGACGATACCGCTCGCAAGGATCATGACGAGCACGGGATAAGTCATGGCTGCTTTCACCTTGCGGCGAAGCTCGACGTCCTTCTCTAAGAAGTGCGAAAGGCGTTGCAGAGACTCTTCCAGAACACCGCCCACTTCCCCTGCGCGGACCAAACCGAGAAACAGGCTGTTGAACGTCTTCGGGTGGCGCTGCATGGCACGCGAAAGGCTTTCGCCTCCTTCAACACGCTCGCCAATATCGGCGAGAATGCGCCTGAGCTTGGGATCCTGCGTTTGCTGGCCCAGTACATCCAGGCAACGAACCAGGCTCACGCCGGCGTCGACCATCGTTGAGAACTGCCGGCAGAACACGGACAGGTAGACGAGTTTGACCTTGCCGTAGCTCTTGACCCGCGGGCCGCGGGCCTTGATCATCGTGACTTCAGTGATCGTGAAGCCCTGTTCTTCGAACCGCTTGCGGAGCAAGTCCTCGCTTTCGGCTTCGGCGGTTCCCTTCTGGATGCCGCCACTTTGATCGCGAAACGTGTAGCTGAAGACCGGCATGAGTGCTCCTTAATTCGTGCTGCTTAGCGCTATCTCCTCGTCGTGATTCCTATTCCAGATGCCCCACCCGCGGTGCTGACCATCTTCTTGAATTCGTCCTGATTTTGGCATCTCGACATGCACTCGTCAAGAGACACCCAACCCTTCAGATACAGGTCGCGCAAGGACATATCCATCGTGATCATACCGACGCTAGCGCTCGTTTGAATTGACGACGTCACCTGGTGCGACTTTGCCTCGCGGATCAGGTTGCGTATAGCGGGAGTGGCGATCATGATCTCGGTGGCGGGAACCCTCCCGGGCGCGCCGATTCGTGGCAGAAGCTGCTGCGAAACGATCGCTACAAGGTTGTTCGATAGCTGGACTCGAATCTGCTCCTGCTGACCGGGAGGGAACACGTCGATCATACGGTCGACCGATTCGGCCGCGTTGTTCGTGTGCAAGGTGGCAAACACGAGGTGGCCAGTTTCGGCGGCGGTGATCGCGAGCGCGATCGTCTCCATGTCGCGCATTTCGCCCACGAGCAGGATGTCGGGGTCCTCTCGGAGCGAGGCGCGAAGGGCGTTGGCGAAGCTCTTTGTGTCGCCGCCCAGTTCGCGCTGGTTGATTACCGACATCTTGTGCTGGTGCAGGTACTCGATCGGATCCTCGATCGTGATGATGTGATGTGCCTTGTTGCTGTTGATGTGGTTGATCATCGCCGCGAGCGATGTCGACTTGCCGGAGCCAGTCGGGCCCGTCACGAGAATGAGCCCGCGGGGACGCTCGGTGAGCGTCTTTAGAATCACGGGAAGGTTCAGGTCCTCGACCGTCGGAATCTTCTGGGCGATCAGCCGAAAGGCAGCCGCGACCGCGCCCCGGTCTCGGTAAATGTTCACGCGGAAGCGGGCGCGCTTTGGAAGCGCGTAGGAAAAGTCGAGCTCCAGACTCGTTTCGAAGCGGTTGATGTTCTCATCCGAGAGGATGTCGTACATCATCCGCTGGGTTTCTTGCGCGGTGAACTTCTCGAAGTTCAGGCGCTTGAGGGCGCCGTCTTCTCGAATGATGGGCTCGCAATGCGTGCAAATGTGGAGGTCCGAGGCGTTTCGATCGACCACGATGTGCAACAACTCGTCGATGTGCAGATCCTCGAGGCTACGCGGCGCGCCACCGCCGCCCTCGAGGCGGGGCATCTCGTGGGCCGCCACAGGTTGAGCGGCTGGAGCGTGGGCGGGAGCTGGGCCGGCATAACCGGAGGGCGGAGGCGATTGCTTGGGCTGCATCTTGAATGAATGATCGGCTGTAGATACTACTTCGTCGCGCACCCTCCCATCAGTAGCCGGCGGTGAACACGACGCGCATCACCTCTTGAGGGTCGGTCTGGCCCAGAAGAACCTTCGTCAGGCCGTCTTCGCGGAGTTCCTTCATGCCGTTGGCCTTGGCCGCTTCCTTAATATCGTTGAGAGGCGCGCGGCGCACGATCAGTTCCGCAATTTCGGCGTTCATCACCATCAGTTCGTGGACGCCGGTCCGACCCATGTAGCCCGTGTCGCGGTTGTCCTCGTGCGGCACGCCTCGCCAGAGAGTGACCATCTTGTCCGAGTCCTCCATCGGCATGCCAAACCGCCTCAGCTCCGATGCCTTCACCTCATATGACTCCCGGTGGTCGTTGTCGATTCGACGACAAAGCCGTTGCGCGAGCACGCCCATCAGCACCGCGGAAACCAAGTAAGGCTCGACGCCCATGTCGATCAACCGCAAGGTCGCGGACGGCGCATCGTTCGTGTGCAGCGTGGACAGAACGAGGTGGCCGGTGAGCGAGGATTCGACGCCGATTTCCGCCGTTTCCAGGTCGCGGATTTCGCCGACCATGATGATGTCGGGGTCTTGCCGCAAGAAGGAGCGGAGCGTGGTGGCGAAGGTGAGGCCCGCCTTGCGGTTCATCTGCACCTGCGAAATACCGTTGAGCTGATACTCGATCGGGTCCTCGGCGGTCAGGATGTTCACCCCGATCGTGTTCAGCATGTACAGGATCGAATATAGCGTGGTCGTCTTGCCGGAACCGGTGGGGCCCGTGCAAAGGAACATTCCGTTCGGCTGCGAGACCAACTCTTCGATTTTGAGCTGGTTCTCCTCCAAGAAACCCAGTTTGCCAAGGCCGATCTGCGTGCCCGACTTATCGAGAATACGCATCACGATCTTCTCGCCGAACGGAGTGGGGATCGAGCTGACACGAAGGTCGATCTCTTTCCCTTGGTGGCGCACTTCGATGCGTCCGTCTTGGGGGAGGCGCCGCTCGGCGATGTTCATGTCCGCCATGATCTTGAAGAGGCTGATCAGCGGCGCGAGCAGGTTCTTCGGTATCGTCATCGCCTCCATCAGCACGCCGTCGATGCGATACCGGACGCGCACCGATTTCGGCTGAGGCTCGACGTGGATGTCCGAAGCCCGGTCGCTCAGGGCCTGCTGGATGAGCGCGTTGGCCAGGCGAATGATCGGCGCCTGCTCGGCCAGCTTTTCATCGTCGCCCTCGGCGTCTTCCTCCCCCTCTCGCCCGCGACGGACGCCGGCCTCGGCGATGGCCTGGCGCATATCGGCGAGCGAGCTGCCCGCTGCCATTGCGGCAGCGGGCGTGCTGCCGGCTGAAGACTTTGGCGTGGTCCCAGCCTTTGCGGCGTCGCCGTTGGACGTGCCGCCGGTGTAATACTTGTGGATCGCGTCTTCGATCGCCCCTGGCACCGCGATCACGGTCTGCACGCGGCAGCCGGTCGCGATCTGGACGTCGTCGATGGCCTGAAGGTTGTTGACGTTGGCCATCGCCAGCCACAGGGTGTTGTCCTGCTTGCGGACGGGGATGACGTTGTGGTTCTTGGCGATGCGCTCGGGAACGGCGTTGATAACGCTCGCGTCGATCGTAACCCGGTCGAGATCGGCAAAGCCGACGCCGAGCTCTTGGGCCCTAGCTTGCAGCACCTCGCGCTCGCCAACCATGCCCAGATCGACGAGAATCTTCCCGAGATCGGGGTTCTTCGTCTGCTGCTGAACAAGCTGCGCTTCCTTGAACTGATCCTCGTTCAGAAATCCCTTCTGCACGAGAAACTGGACCATGGATACGCGGGGTAGCGCCATCTATGTGCTCACTCGGACGTGCCGGGGCTTCGATGCCCATATCGGGTAGGCCGACCCGGCACGAAGGTCCATTCTAAGACCAACGACCTCCTGTCAGTTGCCAACGGTTGTCTGTACTCACGCGCGCACGCCTCGCGCGTCCATCCTGCTGGACGCAATGGTCGTTCCAATTCGTTCGCCACTCCCCTTGTTCCCCAAAACCAGGGAAAAGCACCTTGGTTTGCGCGTTGCCCTCGGTACAGCGCCCCTGCATGCCGGGGCGCCTGCGGTCGGGCAGGCCTTCCCCCCAGCCGCACAACTCTTGATCGCTTGGCGAGGCTGTTTGTTCCCGGCTGGGCTCCGAATCCAGGGTAAAAACGATGCTTGCTGCGCTCGCATCTGTCCCGACTCATCGCTTCGGCGGTCGAGGCGCTCGTTCGCGAGGGCGAGCTGCCCGCGGTAAAGGCGACCCCCGAGGTCGAGGACCCCAAGAATCCGGAACACGGCGATTTCGTCTGCACGTTTGCCCTGGCCGTCGCGCGCGAGGCAGGGCGCGAGCCTCGGGCGATCGCCGACCAACTCTTGGGACGGCTGATCGTGTGCGTTGAGTTCCAGAGCATCGAAGTCGCGGGGCCGGGGTTCTTGAACTTTCGGCTCAGGCCGGAGTGGGTGGCCACCTTCGTGCCGAAAGCGCTCGGTCTGGGTGATGCGCTACCGAACAGCCCGAACCCTGCGCCGAAGCGCATCAACGTGGAGTTCGTTTCAGTCAATCCGAACGGGCCGATCACGGTGGGCTCGGGCCGAGGCGCGGCTTACGGGGACACTCTGTGCCGCGTGCTCGCGGCGTCGGGCGAGAACGTGACGCGGGAGTATTACGTCAACGACGGGGCGAACAGCGAGCAGATGCGCCTCTTCGCAGAGTCGGTGCGGCACTTTTATCTGGAGGCGCTCGGGCACGCATCCGCCTTCCCCGAGTCTGGCTACAGGGGCGACTACGTTTCCAAAGTGGCGGACGACGTCCGGCGCCTAGAGGGCACGGAACGAGCGGAAGCGGAGCTCGGGTGGTTCCAGCAGGCAGCGCAGGACCTCATGACGGACCGCCAGAAGCAAGACCTTGGCGAGTTCGACGTGAAGTTCGACGTGTTCTTCCACGAGCAGTCGCTGCACGACGAAGGCCGGGTGGAGGCGGCGCTGAACCTCCTCAAGAGCCGGGGCGCGGCGGACACCGAGCCTTATGCCCAGGAGCTATCACGCGAGAAGGGCGGCGGGCTGGTCCGCACCGAACAAGAAGCGGGCCCGCTCTGGCTGCGCTCGACCCGCTGGGGCGACGACAAGGATCGCGTGCTCACCCGCACCGACGGGCGGCCCGCCTACATCGCGGCCGACGTGGCCTATCTGCAAAGCAAGCTCGGCGACCGCAAGTTCGAGAAAGCGATCATGATCCTCGGGCCCGACCACCACGGCTACATCGGCCGCATGATGGCTGTTTGCGCGGCGCTTGGCTACAACGCGTATCCTCTCGAAGATGATGACAAGAGCCGCCTCAGGATCGTGATCTACCAGATCGTGCGCTTCCTTAAAGACGGCAAGCCCGCCCCCATGCGCAAGCGCGACGGCAACATTTACGAACTGCGCGATCTCATCCTCGAACTTGGCGCCAGCGCCGCCCCAGGGGCTTCGGCGGAAGACCAATTGCGAGTGGGGCGCGACGTGGCGCGCTTCTTCTATCTCATGCGCTCGCATGAGACCCACATGGACTTCGACATCGACCTTGCCACCAAGCAGAGCGACGAGAACCCGGTGTTCTATGTCCAATACGCCCACGCCCGCATCTGCTCGGTTCTGCGCAAGGCGGCCGAGCCTCCTCTTGCCCTTAGCGAGGATGACCTTACGCCCGAGGCCCTGTCCCGGGCCGACTGCAGCCTGCTCACCCACGAGCGCGAGCTGGAACTCATCAAGAAGATCGTCGACCTGCCCCACGAGGTGCAACGCTGCGCGGCGGATTACGGAGTTCACCGCCTGACCACCTACGCGGTGGAGCTTGCCCGCACCTACCACCATTTCTACGATGCGTGCCGGGTGATCCAGCCGGAGGACGCCGACCTGTCTCGAGCGCGGCTGGCGCTCTGCCGGGCCACCCAGGTCGCTTTGCGGAGCACGCTTGGCCTCCTCGGGGTCTCCGCGCCGGAGCGGCTCGAGCGCGCAGATTTGGTCAAGCAGGTGTAAGGGACTCGCGGAGCGTCATTAGCTGCCTTAGCCAGCTTGGTCGCGCGTTGAACGCACCATGCTCGCGGTGGAAGGCCTGCTCCTGACCACCATAGCAAGGGGATGCTCCACCCAGGTTGGCCTACACAATCTCTGGGCTCAAACGCCCTCCCCCGCACCGCA
>JACOSL010000003.1 GCA_016179045.1 Fimbriimonas ginsengisoli
GACCTTCTATCATCGTCCGGTCCGCATTGGTCTTCTCTCGATAACCCTCCTCCACTCTCGTGACGAGCCTTGGCTTAAACGGCAGGAGCAAGGTGCCATGCAACGTCCGCTCCCGCCCGGCGATGCGGGCGCCCACCGCCACCGGCGCCTTTATGATGATGCCGTCCTCGATCGACTTGATGCGCAACTCGGGCAGCGGCGTGCCGTCCAACCGCACGTTCAGGTCGGCTTCAAGCTTTGCCTGGAGTGTGGGGTCTCCTCCGAGCGCCTTGTTCAGGTCCGCCGCCGTCCAATACACCCGCTCCGGCGGGAGAAGGTCTTCGCTGCGCTCGTTTACGATCATCAGCAAGCGGCCAAGGGTCTCCTCGTCCCCTTGAAGCGACTTTAACAGCTCGTGGATCGGCACTCGCCTCTTGACCAAGCTCGTTTCCGAGCCCACCGCATCGATGCCCTTCTCCGCGCCCGACTGCAGTTCGACCAGTTGGGCGGCGTGGTTTGCAACTATGATCTTGAAACGGGGCCCAAGGCTGACGCCGACGAGGTTCACCCGCCCAGGCTTGATTTCCGGAAAGTGAAGCTGGCCGACGCGGTAGTCGGAGTACACCCGCATGCCGACCACCGCGACCGCGACGACGAGGCCGAAGGCAATCGCGATCTTGGTCGAACTGCGAAGTCTCATCCGTTAATGCATCAACACGGGAGGCGAGCCGAAGGTTCTTTGGCGGGCCGGACTGATTGTACACGCGGGCCTACCGTGCGCCGTGGCTGGCCCGCAGCAGGATGCGGATCGGAGTGCCCGCCATCGGGTATGAGGCGCGAATCTGGTTCAGCAGGTAATTCTGATAGCTGAAGTGCACGAGATCTGGGTCGTTGCAGAACATGGCGAACGTTGGCGGCCGTGTGCTCACCTGGGTCGCATAGTAAATCTTCAGCATCCTGCCCTTGCGCGAATACGGGCGCCGGAACACGGCATCGCCGATCAGGCGATTCACCTGGCCGGTCGAAAGACGGAAGCTGTGGTTTTCAACGGCGGAGAGTACGAGGTTGAGGGCGGGCTCGAGGCCGAAGCCTTCGGTGGCGGAGGTGAAGCAGATCGGCGCGTAGCCGATTTCGGGCAGCTCATCCCGGATTATCCGCTCGAAGTCGCGCTTAAGGGGCGTGCGCTTACGCATCATGTCGTCGGGCTCTTTGCGGTCCCACTTGTTCACCGCCAGCACGCACGCCTTGCCCGCATCGTGCGCCAGCTTGGCCACCCGCTTATCGCCGTCGGTCAGGCCCTCGACCCCATCGACGACCACGAGCCCGCAGTCGGCGCGGTCGATCGCCTTCTGTGCGCGATCGACCATGTAGTATTCGATCGAGCCTTGAATCTTGCCCTTGCGGCGGATGCCCGCCGTATCCACGAGGCGGAACTTCTCGCCGCGGTATTCGAGTTGGGTGTCGATCGAATCGCGGGTGGTCCCCGGCAGGTCGGACACGATCACCCGCTTTTCGCCCGCGAACGCGTTGAGGAGGGACGACTTGCCCACGTTGGGCCGCCCTATGATCGCCAGTTTGACTTCTTCGCGCTCGTCGGCGGCTTCCGTGGCTTCGGGCAGCAGCTTCGCCACCTCGTCCATCAGGTCCTCGACGCCTCGCCCGCTCAGGCTGGAGACGGGCCAGATCTGGCCGAGGCCGAGGGCGTAGAAGTCGTTCGCCAGTTGCTCGCGCTGGGCGTTGTCCGCTTTGTTCGGCACGATCAGAACCGGCTTCTTGATGCCGCGCAGATGGTCGGCCAGGTCGCGGTCGTCTGGCGAAAGGCCGGTGATCGCCTCGGTCAGGAAGAGCACCACGTCCGCCTCTTCGAGCGCGATCTGGGCTTGGACGCGGATTTGTTCGTGGAGGGGATCGGTCTCTTGGAACACTATGCCGCCCGTATCGACCACTTGGAACTTCTTGCCGTCCCATTGGGCCTCGGCATAGAGTCGGTCGCGGGTGACTCCCGGCGCGTCGTCGACAACAGCCACGCGCTGCCGGATGAGCCGATTGAAAAGCGTGCTCTTGCCGACGTTCGGGCGACCGACGATCACGACGACGGGCAGCTTCGAGCGCATGGGGGTTGCCGTCAGCCTACCCAATGCCTCAGAATCAGGCTTCGACCCCATGGATGGGCTTCTCCCCTTCGTCCGCGCTTCCCGGCTTGGCCTTGGCTTCGTCGTGCTCGCTGCGTGCCAGTTTGCGGCTGCTCAGCAAGCCGATCTCGCCGCGAAGAGCCATTACGCGGGACTGTTCGCGGGCAGGTCGCAGCTCATCCTCGGCTCCGAGGACACCCGCGTGGGCGGGGGTTTGTATTATGGCTACGGGCGGCCGGAAAAGCGGCTGCGGTTCGGGCGCATGCGCACCCAGTTGGTATTCGAGGGGTACGTGCTGCGCACGCATAGTGGTGGCGCGAACGGCGATCCTCCCAACGACGTCGACGCGCTTGGCGGGCTGGCCTACGCCCACTATCGGTGGAAGAGCGCGTACCTCGACATCGGCATCGGCCTGCAGGCGAGCAACCACGTTAGCACCGACCTGCCCAGCTACGTCAACAGCACGCCGATGGCGGGCGCGGGTGCGGTGGTGCGTAGCGGGCGCACCGATTGGCTGCTCGGTCTGCGGTTCCTGCACATCTCGAACGCGGGGACGAGACGCAAGAATCCGGGGCAAAACGAGCTGTTCCTCACGTTCGGGATTCGGTACTGAGCGACAATCGACGTATCATGCGGGTGTGAAGCGCCGCGGCATGCTTCGGTGGAAGTGGGTCCTGTTGGTGCTCGGCGCGCTTGTGGGCATCGCCCTCTGCGTGCCCTCGTACATTGGGTTCGTTTACAGGCGCGAAATTCGTCTCGCCCGCGAGGCGGGCATGATCGTCGACGAGAGCGAGTTCGAGCGTCGATTCGCCGTGCCGGACAGAGAGAATGCGGCCCTGGTCTACGAGCGCGCATCGGCGGAGTTCGAGCGAATCCGCCACGGCCGCGATGTTCCAAGGCGGTTCAGCGGCGATTAGCCTAGTTGGCCCTGGGCTGTTGAGGCGGTGCGTACCGAGCGAATACCTTTTCAACCGGCCTATGCGCTCTTTCGCCAGGCGGCCCAGATGCCCCGTTGCTATTGGAAGGTGGACAGTCCTAACTCGTTCGGAAGGCCCAGGGCGGTGCACATGACGATGAGCTGGGCCACGGACACGCTCGTAGAATCGGCATTCGCAGACGCGCTTGACGACGATTTCAAATCTTGCGAGCGAGATCTCCTCACCCTCGTGCGCATGGCCAACCATGAGGACGCTCAGCCAGCCATGGAGGCAGGGATTCTAGCTTCCAACCGGAGGCAAATGGTCGCCCTCGCCGCGTGGAAGGTGGTTCGAATCCGCCCGGAGCCCGTGACATACAAGATGGCCGAACGTGTGGTTGACGAAATCGGCGCCCCTCGGTCTCCGCAGTACTTGCTGCAAGCGCAGTTTGTTGAAAGCTTGCGTATCCGAGGGAGCTCAAACGCTCTGGCGTTAAGGGGGGTGCTAGGGAGGACGTTTGTAGACGATGTCGCTTACGACTGGTGGCTCGCCGACCAGCTTCGCCGTGCGAGGATCGCCTACCAAGCCATGGCTGCAAAGCCGCAGTTCGGCTTGCAAGCAAAGATGCGGCTAGATCAATCGCTTACAGGCGTTGACCCGCAGGACCGAGAGTGGCTTCGCATCCCGATCTCAACAACCACGCGGCAATTGGCGGTCACCCGGCTCGTGCGCCTCGGCGTGGCGCTTATGCGGGCTCGCGACGCCAATAGCAAGTTTCCTCGGGCCCTGCCCGATCTTGGGGATCAGACGATCGACCCGTTCACCGACAAGCCCTTTCTTTATGAAAGCACCGGCAACGGGTTCACCGTTTCTCTTGGCCGGTGGGATGGCAAGCCGCGTTCGCCTTGGCTTGTCTATCCCGCGCGCTCGAGCCCTGTGCCGCCAAATCCCGACGCCCCGAAAAGTCCAGCGCGCTGATTGGGGCAGGGCCCGAAGGGTGTTGGCAAGCCACGGGGCCCACCACCTTCTCACTCGCCGTATGATGAAGTCATGGCGCGACGCAAATGGCTGTTCGCCCTCGCGTTGGTCCTCGCGGGAATCGCGGTGCTGGCGCTGGTCCTGTGGAGCGTCTATCGGCGTTCGGACGCGGACGCGCGGGCGCACTTCGAGCGGGAGGTGCGGCTGGCCAAGGAAGAAGGTCTGCCGACTACACCCGAAGACCTCGCGCGCCTGACCCACGTGCCTGATGGCGAGAACGCCGCGCCGCTCTACAAGCGCGCCGTTCAGGAGTTCCTGAAGGTGAACCCGAAGATTCCGGGTTTCAGCCTCGATGTCATCGACCCAGATCGGCCCGCGACCCTGGAGGCCGCCCGCCTCGAGGTCGCGCCGTATCGAAGAGCTATCGATCAGTTCAGGGCCGCATCGAAGCGACCTGGTTACGATTTCCCCCACGACTGGAACAGAGACCGCTTCCAGTTCGAAGAGTTCCACCAGTTGGATGCGCCGTGTTTAGCCTTGGCTAAGGCCGCACTTATCGAAGCATTGGACGGCAACTTCGGCTCGGCGCACGAAGATTTTGCCGCCATAGCCCGCGTGTCGCGCCAGGTCGCGCGGCAGCCGTTCGGGTTTGCAGGGCTCGAAGCGGCGTTGCTGCGGGTCATCCTGTGCGATGCCGCATGGCGGATCATCCGGATAAGGCCGGAGGAGCCCGCGCTTGCGATGGTGGAGCGCGTGCTCGGGGAACTCGGACCGCCGCCAAGCCTGCGCAACGAGATTGGAGCGGAGGTAGTGGTGCTCTTGGTGTCGGTGCGCACAAACGAAGCGATCGGCCGACTTGAGGGCACGCCTACGCCCATCGTCGACCTGCCGGTGTTTCGTTTCGAGGCGTACGCGATGTCGGTCAAGGCGCTACGCGATGAATTCAAGGCCGCGATGCAGGATCCCGAATATGGGCCGCGCGCCCGGCAGCGGTTCCTGGACGTGGAGAAGGGCGTCGACAGGAGCCTGGACCCGCGATCGAAGCTTGCGACCTTGATGGTCTTTGGCTTCAGCAAGACGATCATGTCCTACACCCGAAGCCTCGCGATGGCGCGCGCGGTGACGGTGGGCGTCAGCCTCATGCGCTCTCGGGCTCGGGCCGGTCGATTCCCCGAAGCCCTGCCAAAGCTTGGCGAGAACGGCATCGACCCGCTAACGGAGAAGCCTTGGGTCTACCGGCGCGAGGGCGACGGATTCCGGCTGGCATCTGCGGCGACATTTCCGGCCGTGGAAAACCAGAAGGAACGCCCGCAAGTGGAGATCGTCTTCACCCGCCCGGTTCCGAGCGAGCGCACCTCCGCCCACCAGCTCGGCTTTTAGGGCCGATCTAGCAACTCGCCGTATCATTAAGCCATGGCGCGACGCAAGTGGCTGTTCGCAATCGCGTTGGTGTTCGCAGGCATTGCCATACCGGCGGTTGCCCTCTGGAGCGCCTATCGTCAGGCGGGCGAGACCGGTCGCCGCCACTACGAAGAGCAGCTTCGCCTAGCAAAGGAGGAGGGTCTGCCTACTTTGCCCTCCGAGCTAGCCCTGCTGACCCGGACGCCCGAGAACCAGAACGCGGCGCGGCGCTATCGGCAGATTCTCGTGGACTACCAGAAGGTGCTCGACCTCCCTCGCAAGACGCCGTTGCCCAAAGACCGGTGGCAGCTCGGACGCATCTGGGCGGATCGTCCAGAAACGCTGGTCACGGCTCTGGCGGAGGTCGCTCCCTTCGCAGGCGTTCTCGATGAACTCCGGACCGCTTCCAAGCTTTCGGGATGCGATTTCAAGTACGACTTGAGCAAGGGCCTGTCCCTGGATTTCCCCGAGTTTGCCAAGCTCAAGGACCTTTGCAAGATTCTCTGCCAGTCCGCCGTGCTCGAGGCTCTCGACGGCAACTGGAACGCGGCGACTGACGATCTCCTGGCGGTCGCGAGGATGTCGAAGCACCTGCGCGATCAGCCGTTCGTGATCGCGGGACTCGTCTCGGTTTCTTTCCGTTCGATGGCGGAATCTGCCGCTTGGCAAATCGCCCAGTCGCGACCCGAAGAGCCGGCGTTCGTCCTTGCGGACAGGCTGGTCCAAGAACTGGGTCCGCCTCCGAGCCTGCGCCGCGAGATTGGCTCGGATGTGGTCGCCTTGCGTGCCGATGCGGATGGCGGTCGGCCGCCGCCTCGATTGGAAGACGTACCCGACCCCACGATGGGCATCCCCGCGCTTCGTTACGAGGCTTTCGCTGCGTGCATCGAGTTGGTCGTGCGCCAACACAAGGCGGCCATGGCCGACCCCGAGTACGGGCCTCAGGCCAAAGCTCGGCTAGAACAGGTGGAAGCGTGGGCGGATGAGAGGAAAGACCTCGCCCACGTCATCGCCTCGGCGTTTGCAAGCACAACGCCCATGACCATCCATTATTTCAGCGTCAGCGAGGGCAAAGTCCGCGCTTTACGTGCGGGAGTGGCCCTGCTCCGAGCGAGAGCCCAGGACGGTCGGTTTCCCGACGCTCTGCCCGACATGGGCAAGGACGGCATCGATCCGCTCGCGGACCAGCCTTGGTTCTATCGCCGCGAAGGCGACGGCTTTCGACTGGAGTCGACCGTAAAGCGAAAGGTGGGCGGCAAGGACGTGCCGGAGGTCTATCTGCTCTTCCCCCGCCGGGCTCCGAAGGACAAGTGAACAAGGCCAGCCGAAGCAACGGCTCCGCGCAAAACATGGGAAAGCCACCCTGTCACCCACGCGCGCCCTGCCAATAATCCTGGGTACGGCTCCTTGGGGGGAGCAACCGGCCATGCGCATTCTCGACTACGCCACCAACAGGACCCTGAACGACGTCGCCGTCACCCTCACCCAAGAAGAGGCGGCGGAGCTCATGGCGTATCTCAAGCGCCTAGTCGACAAGCCTCAGATCCACAAGGTGTATCTGAGCGAGGTGACGGGCTTCCGGCTCGAGCAGGAACTGACGGTGGCGATCGATACCGCCGTCATCCGCGCGGCGTAGGCGACCCTGCGCCATTCTGACACCCCTGCGAGCGAACGAGGTTCGCGCCCCGTGCGAGTCGCTCCGGAAGCATCTCCCCCTTGACGGGGGAGAACGCGTGAGTCCAGTCCTCGGGACTCACGCCAGAGAGGGTGATTTACTGCGAGATTGCCTACAACGCAGCAAGGGAATTAGGGATCACCCTCCCCCAACTCCCTCCCCTCAAGGGAGGGGGAAGATTCTCTTTGGCTCGCTCGCGCCCTCCGGGCGCTCGCTCACCGTTCTCTTCTGGACGCCTCCATGGCGTCCGGGGACGGACGGCCTCGGTCCAACCGGAATATCCTCCGTAGCGATCAAAGTGTCCGGGACGCCATGCAAAGCCACGCATAGCCATCGCAGAGCCACGCAGAGCGACCCTTACCAGCGGATAAGATTCGCGCCCCAGACGAGGCCGGCCCCAAAGCCCACCGTCATCACCACCATCCCCTTCTTCAGCCTCCCCGACTGCACCGCCTCATAAAGCCCGAGCGGGATGGAGCCGCCGCTCGTGTTCCCATAGTTCTGCACGTTCAGGAACACTTTCTCGTCGGGCAGGTTGAGGCGCTGCGCCGCCGACGTGATAATCCGCAAATTGGCCTGGTGGGGAACGAACAGGTCGACCTGCGAGGCGTCCATCCCCGCCAAGTCCAGAACCCGGCAGCAGGCGTCGCCCATCGCCTTCACCGCGAAACGATAAACCTCGGCCCCCGCCATGAAGATGGTCGACCGATAGCCCTGCGAGGCCGGATCGTGCATCGGATGGCGGGTGCCGCCCGCCTCGACGAAGATGTGCTTGGCGCCGCTGCCGTCCGATAGCAAAACGGTCTTGATCACGCCGCGGTCGGTGTTCTCCTCCGCCGCAAGCACCACCGCCCCGCCGCCGTCGCCGAAGAGCACGCAGGTCGAGCGGTCGGTGAAATCGACCACCTTGGTGAGGGTGTCCGCGCCAATCACGAGCACCTTGCGCATCGTGCCCGATTCGATCATCGCGGTGGCGGACGCGAGCGAATAGATGAAGCCCGCGCATGCCGCGCCCACGTCGTAAGCCCCCGCGTGGCTGGCGCCGATCGCGTCTTGCACCAGGCAAGACACGGACGGGAACGACATGTCGCCGGTGACGGTGCCGCAGATCACCAATTCAAGCTCGCTTGCCGCAACGCCCGAGTTCTGCAGCGCCTCCTTCGCGGCGGCGGTCGCCAGCATGCTCGTGGTCTCCCCCGGGCCGCTGATGCGGCGCTCGACGATGCCGGTGCGCTGGCGAATCCACTCGTCGTTGGTGTCGACCATCCGCTCGAGATCGGCGTTCGTGAGCCGCCCTTCGGGCACGGCGTGCCCGATCCCCTGGATCACTGCCCTAGGCATGATGCTGGGCCATTTCCTCTTGCACGCTGTCTCGGATCGCTTCCACTAGATTCGCTTCGATAGCCCGCTGCGCGAGCAGCACCGCGTTCTTTATCGCGCGAGCATGGCTGCGCCCGTGCGCGATGATGCACAACCCATTCAACCCCAAGAGCGGCGATCCGCCCACGGCGCCCCAGTCCAGGCGCTCTTGGAACGGCTTGATCAGGCTTTTCAAAGGGAAATAGGGCAGCCGGGCGAGCCGGCTCTTGGGCAGGCGCTCGCTCAACAGGCTGATCATCAGCTCAGCGACCCCCTCCGCGGTTTTCAGTACCGCGTTGCCAACGAACGCCTCGCAGACCACGACATCGCACGGCTTGGCGAACATATCTTTGCTTTCGATGTTGCCGCGAAACCAAGAGTGGCCGCTCAGGTGCTGATACGCCTCCTTGGCGAACTGATTTCCCTTGCCCTCTTCCTCGCCGATGTTGAGCAGATGCACGCCCGGGTTGGGCTTGCCCAGCACGCGCTGAGCGTAGGCCCGGCCCATCAGGGCGAAATCGAGCATGTCCTCCGGATCGACGTCGGGGCTCGCGCCCGCATCGAGCAAGAGGAATTGCCCGTCCCGGTTCGGGATTGCGCTCGCGATTGCGGGGCGGTGGATGCCGGGCATCGTGCGCCAGGTGAGCTGGCAGGTGGCCGCAGCCGCGCCCGTGTTGCCCGCGCTGACGAAGGCTTGGGCGAGGCCGTCTTTCACCAGGTTGGCGCCGATGCGCAGTGAGGAGTCCTTCTTGGTTCGGTACGCCTCCAACGGCTTCTCGTGCATTCCTACCGCCTCGGAGGCGGCCACTATCTCCAAGTTGGCAGGACGACGAGCGGGAAGGTGCATTACGATCAGGTCGGGGTCGCCGACCAACAGAAGCCGTCCGTGCAAGAGTTGCGCCGCATCCAGGGCACCGCGCACGATCTCTCCGGGAGCGTGATCGCCACCCATGGCGTCGAGCGCGACGTTCAAACTTGCCCGCCCTCAACATGGAGGAGGTCGGCGAGAATCGGCGGTGCAGGCGGCTTGGGCCGATCGATGCCCCGATCTGCGGCAACGGGGCACGGCCCATCCCAGCCGAAATCGCAGAGCGCCTGAACGGGCATTTCGATGAGGAACTCCTGCCGCAACAGCGCCTCGACCATCAGCTGGTTTCCTTCGAAGAGCGGATAAGGCTCGTCGGCGACGACGCGGGCGAAATCCTTTGGGTTGAGGCTGCTCGGCGTGCCTTCGACCTGGAATTCCTCATGGACCTCAAAGGCGATCTCTTGCTCGAGGGGGCCCGAGCAACGCGAGCACTCGAGGACGGCGGTCGCCGCGAATTTGCCGGAAATCAGGAGGACGTTGCCGGTGCTGACCGCTTCGAGGTAGCCCTCGAGCGGTTTGACTAGGTCGAGCTCTTCCTCTTGGGGAAGTTCGGTCGAAATGTCGACCGCCACCTTTCGGCCCGGGTGCTGCAGGACGTCGTTCAGGTCGAGCAGATCGTCCCGTTTCATGGCGCAACGGCAAATTCTACCCGCGAGCGACCCTCGTCGAGCTTGGAGAGTGAGAGGGTTCAAATGAATTCGGCGAAGCAGCCAACGTTTCGGCTCCCTGCAAGCGTCCGCCCTTACAGGGCACTTGCGTTGTATACTAGCGCAGGGATGGTCTAGGTTGCCGCGAGGCTTCCGTGAGGTGGGTGGATCGTTGAATAGGTGGGCGCTATTTGTTGCTGGTGCGATGGGGTTCGCCGCTGGGTGCGGCGGAGGCGGAGGCGCCGCCGGACCAGTCATACCGCCACCCGGGGCGCAATTGAGCAGCGCCATTCCCGATTCGGGCAATACCAGCAAGGGCAATGTCGACGTTTACTATCTCACCGGGCAGGGCCGCCTGCCGACCGGAAACACGGCCGTGATCACCCACCAGTTCTTCGTCGACCCGGTGACGGGCGAAATCGTTGACCAGGCTTCCGCGCACGCCGTAAATCTTCAGCTCGACGCATACACCGCCAACGACTTTCCCGTGCTGGTTCCGGTGACGAGCGATTCGAGGTCGTTTGACAAGTTGCCGCTGGAGATCAATTCGCTGCTCGACACCGCTGGCGGCGTGGTCGCCCCTCCGGTGTTCTTTTCGGATACCTTTCCGGCCAACGTTCGGGTCGAACCCGGCCGCCATACCACGGTCAGCGCGTTTCTTGACGACTCGATGATCGACAATTCAGTGAGCCCCCCGACTTTCCTCACGGACCAGTTTGTGAATGTCAACCTCACCTTTCCGGGCAAGACACGGTTCGATGGCTGGTTCAGCGACTTCGTGCGTTTCGATATTTCAGCGCTGGGGACTAGGCCGGCGCTGGCGGGCAGCGGCAACGCGACGGCCGCGTTCTTCTCAGGCGACCGTATAGCCATTGGCGGAGCGGGTGCACCTGGTGAATTCGATATGCTCGACCCGCTCACCTCCGCGCTTCTGACCGGTACGGTGACCGCGCCCGTGAGGATCGGTAGTCGCTTTGCGCCGGGCACGTACACGACGCGTGTACCCGATCCAAGAGACGTCCTCGGGTCGTCCCTCATCGACGCCGAATCTGGCTTCTGGCGCGACTTCACCGATGTTGTAGCGAATTCGACCACCTTCGAAGTAATCACCTTCCCCAACGCGACCGAGGACCCTATCCAGGACATGGTTCTCGTGCAACGCAACGGCGGTGGAACGATCATCGCGCTGTATTCCGGCAAAGCCGACCTCTTTAACCTGGCCTGGACGGCCTACCCGATCAGCCAAGTGTTCTCCGTTTCGCCGACGAACCCAATTTCGGGGACTCTGAGCGGTCTGCTCGACAAGACGAGCGCGGCGGTGGCCGTTACCAGTTCTTCGGATAGCGCCGACGTCGGGCTGGTTCGATCCGGCCACTGGACAAAGACTTCGGGCACGGCGCCGGCGGGCTTTCCGACGAACGGCCGGTTCATCGTGTTCAGGCAGTGACCGAGCCGATCCTTGCCGGGATCGAAACGGAATACGGGCTTCAGATCGAAGGGCGTTCGCCCGACGACCAGGTGGACGACGCTTACGAGTTCGTGCGCGCGTATCCGGGACCGTGCTGGGAGGGATGGGACTACCGCCACGAGAGCCCGCGAGCGGACCTGCGTGGCTTTCGGGTCGATCGCCTAAAGGTCGATCCCGAGGACGCGAAATTCGATGCCGGCCGGCGCCATGGCGCCGACCGTGAAGTTCGTGCTGATCGGATCCTCGCCAACGGCGCGAGGTTCTACAACGATCACGGACATCCCGAGTACGCCACACCGGAGTGCTTCACTCTGGATGAACTGGTGCGCCAGGACGCAGCGGGCGAGCAAGCCGTTCTGAGCGCGGCCCGGCGCTACCGAAAGGAGACGGGTCGTCGAGCCCGCGTTTACAAGAACAACACGGATTTCCACGGTGCATCCTACGGAACGCACGAAAGCTACCTTGTCCCAAGAGATCTGGGTTTTGAACGAATATTCGAGGCGGTCTTGCCGATGCTGGTGGCCCGGCAGGTTCTGTGCGGCGCGGGGAAGGTGGGCAGCGAATTGGGCAGGGCGTGCGTGTATCAAATGAGCCAGCGGGCTGATTTTTTCGTCGAGCCCGCGAGCGTGGAAACGCTCTATCGACGCCCTGTGTTCAATACGCGCGACGAGCCACACGCCGACCCGGCGCGGTGGATTCGTCTGCACGTCATCTGCGGCGATGCCAACCGCCTCGCGTCGGCTACCAAACGCAAGGTCGGCCTCGTGAAGCTGGCCCTCACCCTGGCCCAGCACGGTATTGCACCACCTTGGAAAATCGCCGATCCGGTTTTCTCGTTCCAAGCCGTGAGCCGAGACGAGTCGTACCGATTTCCGGTGGACCTGCGCGGGGGCGATTCGTCAAGCGCCGAGGCGATTCTGGAGTCCTATTTTGAGGCAGCCGATGGACTTGAGGAGCCCGATTCGGACCTACTCTGGACGAGCCGAACGTCGAGAGAACTCCTGCGGGAGTTGAAGTCCGACTGGAACCGGTTCCGGCGACATGCGGATTGGGCGGCCAAGCGCTCCATGATCGAGACGTTCCTCGTCGCCGAGGGCGTCGATTGGACCGACTCCAGGCTCCAAAGCTTCGACCTCGAGTACGCGAACCTCGACCCGGAGGAAGGGCTGTTCTCGGCGCTCGTCGAGATGGGTGAGGTCGAACCCGGCGTGTCTGCTGCGATCGCCGCCGCCGCCCTCGATGAGCCGCCATGCGATTCGACGAGAGCTCAAGCTCGGGCCTTGGCGGTAACGCGGTTCGGCGACGCGTTGCGCGACGCCTCTTGGGGCTCGCTGACCTTTGAGATCGACAGTCGGCGTGAGGTCGTCGACCTCCCGCCCGACCTGCGGCCTTCGCCGGAACTGGCCGAAATTCAGGACGTAGTAAGCTTCATCAAGCGTCTTCGAGGTGACAAGTGAGCGACGGAGATCGACTGACCAGACCGCTGACCGAGCCCGCCCGCAAGGGTGGAGACGAGACCGGCCCCAGCCGGCCCGACGTGCGCAAACCTGAGGGCGGCAACGAGCTTCTCAAGCGGATGAAGCGCGTCGATCCCGATCAGGCGAAGCGTTACCGCCAACGATCGGGACAATGATCTTGGCTGAATCGAAGGGCTTTTCCGACCTCGTCGGTTGGCCACAAGGGTCGGTCGGCCCCGTGGAGACCCACGGCACGACCGTTCTCGCCTTGCGCTACAAGGAGGGCGTGCTTGCCGTCGCCGATCGACGCGCCACCGCCGGCAACCTCGTGATGGACGACCATGCGGACAAGGTGTTCGCCTTGGACGATGCCACGCTCGTCGCGATCAGCGGCGCCTTCGCCCGATCGGTCGAGATCTGCCGCTTCCTCCGGCATTCGTTCAAATACTACAAGCGCACCGTTTTAAGCGAAATGTCCCTCGAAGGCAAGCTTATGGAGATTTCGCGCGCCCTCTCCAACAATCAGCAACTAGCCTTGCAGGGCATCGGGGTGTTTCTACCGATCGTCGGGGCTTACGACCGCAAACGGGACGAATTTGGCGTGTACTTCTTCGACGGTGCCGGGGCGCGTTTCCAAAACACCGAATACGCGTGCGCGGGCTCGGGTTCGGAGCGCATCCGCGGGGTCTTCGAATACCTGTCGAGAACCAAGGGTCCGTGGTCAGCTCGCCCGTTCAACGAGGTGCTGGGCGAGTCGTTGCAACTCCTCGACATTGCCTCCGAACTTGATTCGGCCACGGGCGGCTTTGCCAAGACGCTCCCAGTTGCGCGAATAGTCGACCGGGATGGGACTCGCGAGGTGCCGGAGGGCGACCTGCGCAAGGCCGCCGACCGGTTCTTTGCCGCTAAGCCCTAGGGGAATCGGTAGCCGACGTAAACCCCCAGGGTGCTAGGGGTGAGCCCGCCGTTGTTGTCGGCCCGCTGCCCGATCGTTCCCGCAACCTCGGCGATGACGCTGGGCCCAAGCTCGTAGCCGAGTCCGCCGCGTGCCCCAAGCTTGGTGTCCGATCCGCCCGCTTGGATGAAAATGACGCCGACTCCGGCGAACCAGTATGCGCGTCCCTCACCGTATCCGTAGCGGCTCTTGCCGCTGTAGAAGCGCTGGTTGATCATCACCGGGTAGAGATTGGCGCGCTCTCCGGTCGAAGAGCGACCGATCCAATCGAAGGAGAGAAACGTTTCGCCCGTGTGGAGGTACGAACTCGCAAACAGGTATTCCAACCCCACCCCAAAGAAGGTTGTGTCGATATCGCGCAGCGTGGAGTCGATTGGAAAGACGACGCCGCCGCGGAAAGTGACTCCGGACGGGGTCGAGTTGAGCTTGTTGCTCTGATACTGCGCCGGTGCGAGCGCGCTAATGCCGATGGCGGACATCAGCGCCGCCCCCAAAACGTATCGGTTCATCTGAAAGATCCTCCTGATTCCCGGGATCGCGCCATCGCCCAACCCGGCAAGCTCGCCCAGTTTACACGCCGCGAGCGGATAGAGCCGCCCTGCGCATAATGAGCGATGCCCGCGATGCGCCCCAAGCTCTCCGAGAGCGTGCTTATCGTGGTAGACGTTCAGCCGACGTTTTTTCGTCCGATTCACGATGGCGAGGCGGTCTTCAGGCGAATTCAGTTCGTTGTCGAGGCCGCTCGCGCGCTCGCCGTGCCCATTCTAGCCACCGAGCAAGTGCCGGCCAAGATGGGTGGTACCGACCCCCGGTTGGCCGCGTTGATGCCCGAGTCGACCAAGCCCGTCGCAAAGGCTTGCTTCGGATGTTGCGAGTCCCCGGACTTCCAGCAGGCCCTAGCCAGACTGAATCGTGGACAGGCGGCGCTCGTCGGGATCGAGACCCACATCTGCGTTTCGCAGACCGCGCTGGGCTTAATAGAGCAAGGCCTTCAGGTCGCGTTTTGCCCGGATGCGGTCGGCGCTCGCGCGCTCGACCGCCACGAAGCGGGAATCGAGCGCATGCGCGCAGCCGGCGTGGAGTCGATTCACACGGAAGCTCTAGTTTATGAGTGGATGGGCTCGGCCGAGCATCAAGCCTTTCGAGAAGTGCTCGAGATCGTAAAGCGCGCCGGGCCTTAGGGGCTGGTCGGGGGCTCGTCCGGGTTCGACTGGCCGCTTCGGGTGTAGGTCGTGAGCCCGGGCTCTTGTCCGGGCAGACCTCCCGAGGTGGGCTGGCCTGGCAGTTGGCCCGCTTGCCCAAGAACCTGCGCGCCCGGAATCGGGAGCTGAGTGCGTTGCCTCGGTGGGCTGGGTTGGGCCGGCATGTTGAGGCTGGGGTTCCAGTCGCTGAGGGCATCCGCCCCCATCACGCCCATGAGGGCGCTAACCCGCTGTTCCACCGACGGATGGGTATCGAACAAGCTGGCGCCCCCATCGCGGAATGGGTTGACGAAGTACATGTGCTGGATCGCGCGGTTCGCCCCCGCGAGGCCGTAGGGGAACGCTTCGATCTTCTTGAGCGCGCGCGCCAGGCCCTCCGGATTGCGCGTGAGTTGGGCGGCGGTGGAGTCGGCCAAGTACTCGCGCTTGCGGCTGATCGCCATCTGCAGCAGGTAGGAGGCGATCGGAGCGAGGATCGCGAGCACGATGCCCACGATCGCCCAGATGTTGGCCCCCTGCGAATCCTCGTCGTCGCTCCGCCTGCCGCCCCAAAGCGAAAAGCGAAACACGTCGGCAAGAAGCGGGATCACCCCAACGATGAGTGCCATCGTGGTCGTGAAGCGCACATCGTAGTTGCGGATGTGCGACATCTCGTGCGCGACCACGCCCTGAAGCTCTTCGCGATCCATCATCTGGATCAGGCCGCTCGTGACCGCGATCGCCCCGTGCCTCGGGTCCATGCCGGTGGCGAACGCGTTGGGTGAATCGTCGTCGATGACGTATAGCGCCGGTTTCTGGATGCCGGCGGCGATCGCCATCTCCTCGGTGACGTTGTCGAGCACCTGGTCTTCCATGTGGCGAGCCGGATGCGCGCCCGCGATCGAGAGCACGATCTCCGGCCCCTGAGCGCGAGCGACGATAGCAAGAATCACCCCCAACAGAGCCGCGCCCCCCGCGCCGTAATACCAAAGGCTCGGATGGAAGGCCCCGACGATCGCCCCGCCCAGACCGGTCAGCATCAAGATGATGAAAAACGAAAACACGACGCTGAGCCGCCGGTTGGAGGCGATCTGGTCGGGGATCGAGCGTCTTGCCGTGTTGACCTTCATCTACCCTCTAACTTACGCTGACTAGCCCGCCTCGGGATGCGATTGGCTTATCGAACAACCGCGCTTTCGGGCGTTTCCCGGTCGGGCTGCAGCAGAATCGCGCCGCCATCTTCGTCGACCGCCGCAAGCAACATGCCTTGGCTCTCTGCGCCGCGCACCACCGCCGGCTTCAGGTTAGCGACGACGACGATCTGCCGCCCGATGAGATCGAGCGGGTCGTAGTTCTTGCGAATACCGGCCACGATCTGGCGCTTGGCCCCGTCCACGATCACCTGCAGCCGCATGAGCTTGTCGCTGCCTTCGAGCGGCTCCGCTTCCAGGATGCGCGCCACCCGAAGCTGCACCTTCTTGAATTCGTCGATGCCGATCTGGGCGTCGTCGGTCTTTGGCTCTTCGGTGGGTGCGGGCGTCTTCATTTCCGGTCTCCTGGTTGCAAGTTCGAGCCTTGGGAACATAGGCTCGGGGATCATCAGCGCGGTCTTCGTCGGCAGTGAGGATTGGGTGCCGATTTCCTTCCAATTAGCGGTGGGGGCGACCCCAAGCTGCCTTGCGATCGCATCGGCGGTGGACGGCAGAATCGGGCGAATCAGGCCTTCGACCGCCCGCAGACAAAGCAGCATGGAGCGGATAACTGAGCCCACGGCCGGGTCTTGTGCCTTGGCGAGAGCCCACGGCGCGCGGCGGTCGATGTACTTGTTGAGGAATCGCACGAGGGCAAGCGCGGATTCCGCGGCCTCGTGCACGCGGAAGTCCTCCATCGCGGTCTCGAAGCCCTCCTTAGCCTGCCGGATAGCCGCCTGGGCCTCTAGCTCGACCGGCGAATCGGGAACGACACCGCCCGTGAATTTGTGGGCCATAGAGAGGCTGCGATTGAGCGCGTTCCCGAGATCGTTGGCAAGGTCGGCGTTGTAGCGACGGTCGAATTCGTCGTGGGTAAAAGTGGTGTCCGACTCGCAAGGCATGGCGGCGGCCATGAAGTAGCGCACCGCGTCCACCGCCAGATCGTAGGCGCAGCCCGAGCGCTCGGCAAGCTCGGCCGCCAGTTCGAGCGGCGGCACCACGTTGCCCCTCGATTTGGAGATCTTCTCGCCCCCCATCAGCATCCAGGCGTGGCCCATCAGGGTGTGGGGAAGGGGCAAGTCCATCGCCATCAGCATCGCCGGCCAGAGGGTCGCGTGGAACCGGGTGAGGATGTCTTTGCCCATCCACTGCACGTCGGCGGGCCAGCGCTCCTCCCAACCGGGCTCGGGCCAGCCCGTCGCGCTCACGTAGTTGATGAGCGCGTCGAACCAAACATAGATCACCTTGTCCGGTTCGCCCGGCACGGGCACGCCCCAGCCGTGGTTCGTGCGGGTGATGCAGGTATCGCGCAGGCCGGATCGGATAAAGGCCGCCACCTCGTTGCGGCGCGGCTCGGGCAGGATGAAGCGGGGATGCCACTGCAGATGATCGAGGAGCGGCTTTTCGAACGCGCTGAGCTTGAAGAAGTAGTTATCCTCCTCCACCCAGCGCACCTCGTTGCCGTCCGGGCTCTTGCCGTCGACCAGCTCGGACTCTTTGAAGAACGTCTCCGAGCCCACGTCGTACCAGCCCTCGTACTTGCCGAGGTAGATGTGGCCCGATTCCTTGAGCTTTTCGAAGAACGCGACCACGGTGCGGGTGTGTCGCTCTTCGGTGGTCCTAATGAAGTCGTCGTACGCGATGCCCATGCCGTCGAAAATCCGGCGGAACTCGGCGCTAAGCTCGTCGACGAATTCGCGCGTGGTCTTGCCTGCCCGCTCGGCCGCCTCCATCACCTTGATGCCGTTCTCGTCGGTGCCGGTGAGAAAGAACGTCTTCGCCCCGCGCAGGCGGTGGTAGCGCGCGGTGACGTCGCTCGCCAGCGTGGTGAGCGCGGTCCCGATATGGGGCGCGGCGTTCACGTAGTAGATCGGCGTGGTGATGACGTATCGCTTGTCCATGCGTCGGGGTGAGTCTACCGTTGGGGGCTCGGGTGTCCTGCTGCCCGCCAAGCTACCGCTTGCGCATGGTGTCGGTAATCAATCATGATCGCCTTGAAGGTGGCACGCGTTCCCAAAGTCTTCATTAGTTATGCGTGGGAGAACCAGGCCCATCAAGATCGCGTTCTTGCCCTCGCCGACTGGCTTGAGCAGAGCGGAGTGGAGGTGATTTTTGACCAGTACGAACCGAATCCGTCGATGGGCTGGGCCAACTGGATGGCATGCGCTATCGAAAAGAGCGACTTCGTGCTAAGCGTCTGCACGCAGGCGTACCGCCAAAGGGTCATGGAGGATCAACCGGCGGGGATTGGTCTAGGCGTGCAGTGGGAAGGATCGCTGATCTCCAACGCTCTCAGTTCTGGAGGTGAGGGGCGGAAGAAGTTCCTCGTAGTCCAATTTGATGCGGAGGAGTTACATGCGATCCCCACGGCCCTGGCCGGGAGAGCCAGATTCGTAATCAGTGAGTTCGACCTTAATGGCGCTCAGTGCCAAAGACTGTATCGCCTCATCACCGACCAGCCTGAGGTGGTGCGCCCGACGAGGGGCGAACTCATCTTGCTTCCGAGCCGAGCAAGGACCGTGGTGCCGCGATCCGGTTTGCATCGGGTGCAAGGGCTCGGAAAGATGAATTTGCGGGCGCCTGAGCCAAGAGAGCGCAAGAGTGGAGAGCGCAGCCTGCCCAAGACACCAGGCGGTCGAGGAACGGCTGCCCACAGAATGGCTATTGCCTTAATGAGAAAAGCTAGGGCCAGCTATTTCGACGATGATGACGAACCGGCCATAAGGTATGCGACAAGAGCGACAAGCCTGGACGGGCAGGTCGCTGGCGGTCACCTCCTGTTGGGTCGTCTCCTACTAGAAGTTGGCAGATACGAACTGGCCGCCCACCACCTCACCATTCATGTGGCAACGTGGCCTCAGGATCTCCGAAGCGCAGTCCTCCTGGCTAGAGCTCACGCCTTTCTCGGCGACCAAGCGTCAGCCAAGCAGAGAGCATTGCACATCCTTTCCCAAAGCCCGACCGACGTAGGGGTCATTCGTGAATACGCGCAGCTTCTGGTTGAGGTGGGCGACACCACCGAGGCGGAGCTCCTTCTAAGGAAGTCGCTCAGCTTCGACGAAGACAACGTATTTCGTAACTATCTCGCCGTAGACTGCTGGGAGCAGCGACGTAGCGAGGAAGCGCGTAAGCTGCTGGAGGATGGTGACAAGACTTCTTACGGATCCACGATGTGGATGAACCTGGCCATCGCGCGAGCAGAGGCGAAGCGGTTCGGATTGGCCATCGAGGCGCTAACGCAGGCGATTAAGGGCCGTTCGACCAACCTCTTCATCCAGTATGCCCTGGCCGAACTTTATGCGATGATGGGCGACGTTGACGCGTGCGTCGCCAAGCTTCGATGGTTGTCGACGCGCAGGTTTCATCGGTTGCCTCGGATCAACGACGAACTCGCTTTCGACTCAATCCGCACGTCCGAACCGTTCGTCGCATTTATGAAAGAGCTACACGCCAATGGGCTAGCTTGATCGCGGCGGCGCCTGCTTCTATGCCACGAGCCCGCGTAGCAGCACCAAGTTCACTACGTGCACCGCGTGCGCCTTTGACGTCTCAATGAAGGATCGGAAATTGCTCCAACCGAGGCGCAAGCACGGTCATCCGAAACGCCGCGCCGATCAAGGTGGCTCTATGCGGGCGCAGGTGCCCTGCGACTTGAGGTATCACGGAGCCCTAAATGGGTTCGCTCCTCCCTTGCTTCAAGGCCTACGACGTCCGGGGCAAGGTGCCGGGCGAACTCAACGCCGACATCGCGGAGGCAATCGGGCGCGCCTACGCCGACCAGACCGGCGCCCATAAAGTGTGCATCGGCTACGACATCCGGCTAAGCGGCCCCGAACTGTGCGACGCGCTCACCCGGGGCCTCAACGCGGCGGGGGTCGAGGTCATCCGCCTGGGCATGGTGGGCACCGAAATGGTGTACTTCGCGACCGCCCACTACGGATTCGACGGCGGCATGATGATCACCGCCAGCCACAATCCGCCCGAATACAACGGAATCAAGATGGTGCGCCAGGAAAGCCGCCCGATTTCCAGCGACACCGGCCTTGGCGACATCGAGCGGCGCGCTTTCGAGCGCAAGTGGGAGCGAACCGGCCAAGGCGGGACGCGCGATCTCGATTGCTACGAAGACTTCATCCGGCACTTGCTGGACGTCGTGAAGCCGGGCGAACTCAAGCCCTTGAAAGTGCTGTGCGATGCGGGAAACGGCGCTGCCGGCCGGAGCCTCGAAAAGCTCCTCCCCCATCTGCCCCTCAGGGTCACCCCCCGCCTCTTCGAGCCGGACGGACGCTTTCCCAACGGCGTGCCCAACCCCATCCTCGAAGCCTCTCGGGCGGGGACGCAGAAGGCGATGGCGGGCGGCGATTTCGACTTTGGGGTGGCCTGGGATGGCGACTACGACCGCTGCTTCTTCTTCGACGGGCACGGCGCCTTCATCGAGGGCTACTACATCGTCGGGCTACTCGCCCATGCCATCCTCGCCGCCCACCCGGGCGCGACGATCGTCTACGACCCCAGGCTCACTTGGAATACACTCGAAATCGTTGCCCGCCTTGGTGGCCGCGCCGTGATTTGCAAGAGCGGTCACGCCTTCATCAAGGAGAAGATGAGGGCCGAGGACGCGATTTACGGCGGCGAAATGAGCGCCCACCACTACTTCAAGGCGCACTGGTATTGCGACAGCGGCATGATCCCGTTTCTGCTCGTCGCGCGCCTAGTCTCACAGAGCGGCCGCGCCCTCGGCGATCTGGTGCGCGAGATGGAGCGTAACTATCCGTGCAGCGGGGAAGTGAATTCGAACGTCACCGACGTGCCCGCCGTGCTCGCCCGGATTGAGGCAGCGCACGCCGACGGGAAGCACGACAAGCTCGACGGGCTATCGGTCGAGTATCCGGAGTGGCGGTTCAACCTGCGCGGCTCTAACACCGAGCCGGTAATCCGCCTGAACGTGGAATCGCGCGGCGACCGCCCCCTGATGGAGCGCAAGACCGCCGAATTGCTGGCCTCATTCGCGCCTAGTCTGGAATGAACCTTACGGCGGCCACGGCTGCCGGAGGTTTTTGGCGTGCCCAAAGGCAGGGGTTTCACGCTCGGGGAGCTGCTCTCGGCGACGGTTATTCTGGCGATCTTGGCAATGGTTTCGGCCCCGATGGTCAAGTCGGCCCGAAGCGCCATGTCCCGCCGCGCCGCGTCGGAAGCGTTGATGACCCTAAACACCGCCCTCTTGCTCTACACGCAGGAGTCTAACGAGCGGTTTCCGCTCGCAATGGCGTCCGACGAAGACGGCGGAGTCGTAACTTGGTTCGGCCGCCAGGACAAGGGCGGCAAGATCGACCTAGACGGCGGCTTTCTCAGCTCTTATTTGGGCAAACGGCATCCCAAGGATCCCACCGCCGACGGCGACGACTACTTTGGCGACCACTCGGGTTTTGGCTACAACTGGGAGGCGCTCGGCAGCGACGTTTGCATTACCCACGAGTTCGATTTTCCCGATTGCCAGAACAGCGCCTGGAACGCCGAACTCCATCATCCGAGCAGCACGATCGCGTTTGCGACCAGCATCTTGATCCTTCCCCCATGGGAGAAAGGCTCTGGCTTCTACGACTTTGGATTCGTGAGCCCGCCCCACGAGTGGCACGGCATCCCCAACGTCGACTTCAGGCATGGCGGATTGCGGAGGTGCGACCCGGCGACGCGGACCGTCACGGGACCAGGCAGAGCGCTTGTGGTGATGGTCGACGGGACGATGAAGTCGCTCGAGCGATCCGCCGTAACGGATAAACTGTTCGAGCGCGGCCAGCCCGATCCCACGCAAATGTAGAGGGCGCGAAACCCCACGGGGCGAGTCGGTCGCGAAGCCCAAGCCGATGACGGTGCGCGAACCGAGCATGTACAAGGTTTTGGGGGTCGAGCCGAGGGCCACCCCCGAAACCCTCCGCCGCGCCTACCGCAAGCTCGCCCGCAGCCACCACCCGGACGTCAGCGATGCCCCCGACGCCCACGAGAGCATGGCCCGCATCAACGAGGCGTTCGAAACGCTGATCGATCCCGCCCGCCGCGAGGAGTATGATGCCGGGCTTGCGGGCGGGCCGAGGGTGGAGACGCGCGCGCGCAGAGAGCCGCAGCAGCCGGTGGTCGTGCGGCTTCTAGGCCGTCTCAAGGCCCACATCACACCGGTGTACGCGGTGGCGTTCGAGCCCGATTCGGGTCGCCTCGTTTCCAGCGCGTTCGACAACGAGCTCGTTTGGTGGAGTCGAGACGGCGAGGAAGTGCGCAAAGGCAAGCTGGATTCGGGGGTCGTGTCGTCCCTTCGTTGTGTGGCGGGGGAGCGGCTGGTCGCGGCCGGCTCGAGCGAGAGCACGGTCGCGTCCTGGGTGCTCGATAAGGGCACGCTCACCTCGACGAGGACCTCGGTGAACGAATGGGTGTCCTGCGTGGCGATTTCGCCGGACGGGGCTTCGGTTGCGGCAGGTTCGATCCACCGCATTCTCGCGGTCGCGCCTGCGGAGGGGGGCCGATTCAGGTTCCGCAAGCAGGCGCATGGCGATTCGGTGACGGCGCTGGCGTGGTCTTCCGACGGGCGCTTGCTCGCGAGCGGCTCGGCGGATGCCACGGTGAAGCTGTGGGACGCGGCCACCGGGAAGCACATCAGGACGATCGACCGGATTCGCTCAACTGTCACCGCGATCGCTTTCGCCAAGGACGGCCGCCTGCTTGCCGCGGCGGGGGCCGATCTTTCGATCCGAATCTTCGAGCTCGCAACCGGGCGGCTCGACAAGATGGTTTACGGCCATGACAAGCCGATCGAGACGCTCGCGTTCCACCCCAATGGCTGGCTCATCGCGAGCGGATCGCGGGACGGAACGATTGGGCTTTGGAACGCGACCAAAGGCATCGCGCACGTCAGGATCAAGGCGAGCAACCGGCCTATTTCGTGCGTGGCGTTCAGCACCGACGGTTTGCGCTTCGCGGCCGGTGGTCAGGACCGCATCGTGCGGATGTGGGAAGTCACCGCTAAGGCGTCGACGTAGACGAAGCGTCGTCGGGAGGGGTCGGGACATCGGGCGGCGGCGCGGCGCTTGGAGACGAATCGGGCGCGAGTACCGGCTTGGTTCGCCGCTTGCGGCGGGGGCGCTCCGGCTCGGGTTGCGGGATGGCGATGGTGGCGGGGTCTTGCGCAAGCGTGCCCCGCAGCACGATCGCGTGTGGTACCGGGCGCGAAGGCATCGTGGGGGTGGAGTGGCCGGAGGCGAGCACCTTGTCCCCATAGACCAGCGAAGTCGAGAACCCCGAATCCATCATAACCGCCTCGCGCACTCCGGCGGCGGCGGCGGCCTCGGCGAGCTTGGGCGTGCCCACCGACTCGAGCGAAGCCCCCGCGACCGCCGTTCCATCCGGCATGACCCCAAAGAACGAGCGGTGGCGCGGGTCCTTCATGTCTCGGGCCGAGAACGCCTCGAGCTCGTCCCTCGTTCTCGCGATTCCCTGATGCACGATCCACGCGCCCGTCACGAACGCGTCGGTGAAGTCGGGCATGAAGTCGCGAATCGGTTCCTCGCCGTTCATTTGGCCACCCTGGAACGGGAAAATCGCGAACCTGCGCGGGCCCCACACCACCATGGGGCGATTGACGATCTTCTTCAGCCGTTCCGGGACGGAGTCGGCCACCCAGCGTTGTTCGTTCGAGGCAAAGCACGGCCCTACCATCTCGTTGCTCGTGCCCTGGATTGCCGCCATCGCGAAGAAGGTGCCATTAACGCCCGCCGAAGCGCCCGACTCCTTCACGAATTCGAGCACGCCCTGTCGGCCGGTCGATCTTCGCGTCGAAGGTAATCCGCCCTTGATGAGGGCCAGGCGAACCTCGGCAAACACGCCGCTCTCGTAGGTAATCGGCGCGTCTTGAAGGGACATCTCGACCACCGCCGCCGGAGCGCCGGTTTTGGCGAAGGAACTGTCGTCGAGCGCGCGGTCGAGGCGGGTGTGGATGTAGCGGTTGATCGCGACGATGTTGGGCGATTCCTCCGCCGGCCCGTTTGCCATCGTGAACGCCATCTTGTAGCCCGCCTGTCGCACGATCGACTGGGTCGCGGAGTCGTTCTTGCCATCGGGATACGCGAAGGTGTCGATCGTCTTGCCGAGGTGCTCCTCGAGAATGCGCTTCGAGTCGACGATCTCACGCTCTTGCTGACTTGGCGGAATCTGAGTGATGTCGTCGGGGTGGGAAAGGGTGTGGGAGCCGATCGTGATCAGCCCCCCCTCGACAAGCTCCTTCAGAGTCGGCCAGTCCATCTTCGGCCGGTTGTCGTGGCTGCCTACATAGTTCGTGTGGACGAACACGGCGGCGGGGAAGTTGGCGGCTTTCAGGATGGGAAGGGCGTGGTCGTACACCCCTTGGTAGTTGTCATCGAAGGTGAGCACGATCGCCTTTTCCGGCACGGGCGCACCGCGGGTTAGGTGGGCGTACAACTGCTCGAGTGAGATCGGCTGGATTCGGTCCTCGACGAATCGATCAACCATCGCCTTGAACTCGTCAACGGTGACGTCGAACCATACGGAGTCGTGCCCTCGCGTTGCGGTCACGTCGTGAAACATGAGCACGGGAATCCGGCTGGCCTGAGCCCGGACGCAGATGTCGGTGTAAGGGGGTCGCGGCGGCTCGGGTGGCTCGGTGTATGCCTGCGCGGCCTCGACTTCGGCGGCGACGACGTTCGCTCGCCCGCAACCAACGGCGAGGCAGGCGAACACGAACAAGGGCAACTGAGTAAGTCGCATGGCAGAGGGCTTGTCGAAAAGCCTACCGCTCGGTTGGCTGCGGTGCCCAAGTCGTGCCGGCGACGCCGCGGATACGCTCAAGAGGTAGCGACAACTATACGCAATCTAGCGGTCGATATATAAGTTGTCTCGACGCAACCAAGAGCGCATTCAGTCCGATTACTGCCTTGCGCGAACTAAGGTGGCCCAAAGGCGCGCCACAATGTATGTCGCCGGTCTTCCGGCGGGGGAAATGGGGAAGCACGAGGGTGAGGCTGACGAGGGTTCTGGCTAGTTTGGCGGCGGGCTTGATCGTCTGCGGCTTTGCATTTCCGCGTCCGGAGCGTAAGCCGACGCCGCTGATCGTGCGGGTCACGAGCGCCGAGGGTCAACCGGCGGAGGGCGTTCGCGTTATCGTCGCGCGGAATACCGAGGCGCTCGACGCCCTTCAACATGCTCGGCCGCTCCCATGGCGGACTACCGACGCCTCCGGGGTGTGCCGATTCGAGAAACTTCCGCCTGGAGCCTACTGGGTTGCGGTCACGATTCCCGGCAGCGAGGCTCTCGAACCGCAATCCGATCGACGCCAGGGGCCGAGCTATCTTTTTTGGCGGGGAGGGGCGTGGCTGACCCCCAATGGCGATCCGGTCGAGGCCGTGATCCGTGTTCCTGGTCGAGGCGCCGCTCGCCTGTGGGGCACGGTGAAGGATCCGAGCGGCGCAGTCGCGGCCGGAGCAAGGGTGACTGTGCTCGCGGGGCCGAGGCCCGACACCGTTCTTGGTGAAACCTGGGCGCCGTACGTTCCCCCCGGTCAGCCCCACGAGTTGCCTGGCAAGGCGCGGCCGTTCGGGCCCACGGTCGCGCTCAGGATCACCGACTCGGAGGGCCATTTCGAGTTCGCCTCGATGCCGGAGGGCGACTACACGCTGCTCGCAACACCCGGACCCGGCGAGGCCGGCTCGCTTCAGACCCTTCACCTCGGCGCGGGCTCTAAGATCGAGTTGGCAATCAACCTGCCCGCCGCCGAGCAAACGCTCGAAGGGGTTTACACGGTGGGTGGGAAGGCGCCTGCATCGGTGCAAGGTCTCTTCGTAGCCTGCACGAACGCCGAGTCCGGCTTCGGCGCTTACGCGCCGCTCGGCCCCAGCGGCTCATTCAGGATGCAAGCTCCAAAGGGCTCGTACCGGTTCGAACTGTTTGAGTTGGGCGCCGCCACCGCCATCCCCGTAAGTTATGGGCGACGACTGGACGGAACCTGGCTCCTCGTACCCGGAGGCGGATCGTGAGCCGGCTCTTCGTCGTGATCCTAGCCAGCGTTGCCCTCCTGACGGGCTCCGCGCTGGCCGACAAGCCGCCTCGTCCGGACACGACCGAGAAAACCACGACCGCGCCCGGCGACGGCTTCAAACGCTCGAACAGCTACATGGGCAATACCGGCTGGTATTGCACCAGCATCGACTGGCACACCAAGACGTTTGTACTCACCGAGTTCAATGCGTTCTGCGACGCACTCTGCGCGAGCTGCTCCTGCACGAAGTATCAGGAGGCATGCCCGAGCCCCCGCGATGGAGGCAAGGACCATACGCAGACGGTCAAAGGCGCTGCTTTGCTCGCAGCCATCAACAAACAGCTCGACAGCATCGGCGGCGCCAACTCGGCGGGAACGAGTGGCTTTCCGGTAAGCGGCTCCACCGCCGGCACTCTCACCGCCGACACTGAGATCACGCTGGGAGTAGCGAACACGCACGCGCATCCAGGAGAACGGCTCGACTTCTACGGATACGTGGCGGTAACGATCACGTGGGCGGTGTGCCATATGGAGTGGCGCTACGCCGACATCGCCACCAGCACTGGCACGGACACCTATGTGACCGACGTGACCGTTCAGGTGGCCAATGGCTATTCGATCACACCTTGTAAGTGCGGCATGATGCAGCAGCATTCGATGGCGCCTACGCCGGGCGGAACCTTGACTGGCGGCACCGCTCTGGCCAGCTTGGTGGTGACGCCCGACAGCACAGTGACTGTTTCTAACCCGTTTCCGGGGACAACGGCCCAGATCAGCGTGATCGGCGCGCCTGACGCACCGCGGCAGATCACCGATGGTGGCTCGATAGCTTTCAAAGGGTTGGGCGCGGGCGTGCTCCTTTCAACTTTGGGAGGGTTCATCGGGCTAACGCAACCCGGAAGCGACGCTCGCCCGACATTTGGCTCAAGTTCGGCCTCGGTGCGCGCGCCTGGCCAGGCGGTGACCGCCACCGACCCGCTGCCGGTTGCCCCTAACCTCAAGCCGAGCTTGGGCGATATCGGCATAGGCAAGTCGATCACCCAGAACATTCCAATCTACGGCAACCAGGCCACGCCATGGTTGAGCGTTGGTGGGCTCATGCCGCCGGGAAGCGACCTGCGTATGAAGACCACGCTCAGCACGGGCGATACGCTCTCGTTCGTCCCTCAGACCATCGCCACCGTTACTCAACCCGGCGGGAACGGCTCGATCACTCGGCTGGATGTCGACGCCCTCGGCCGGGCCGGGACGGTCAACTCGGCGGTCACCGTCGAGCAGACCGTCGCGAAGGTTGTGAAGTTCATCGGCCTACCTCAAGCCGACCAAGTGAAGAAGGCCAGCCTTTGTCTCGTCGATGCCTCGGGCAAGGTCCTCGCATCACGCGAGGTGGGAATCACGGACGCCTCGATTCGCGTGGCGCTCTCCCCCGCGCTTGGACCGCCGAACTCGCGTTGCACGGTTTCGGTGGATATCCGAGGCTATCTGCAGGCCTTGCAGACGGAGTTCTATGCGTTCGATCCGGCCGCTTTCGATCTGGCGGTCGACTACTCCGCTGGAGGCGGGGCGAAGGGGCCCGGGGTCGTGCCAATCCCCGCGACCGGCATCGCGTCGTTCGAGGCCACGCGCGGCGTTGCGCCGGGCCACTTCCAACTCGGTTTCGCCCTCGTGCCAAAGAGCAAGTAGCGGCCAAACGACCCAACAAGAAAGAGCGGGGCGGGCCGGGGGAGGCCCGCCCCTACTGCAAGGAAGGGGGATCGAATGTCGATCTCCTTCGATGCAGCTTTCGTGCCCACTCGGAACGCGTCGCGCGATCCTAGTCTAAATGCTTGCCCCACCAGGCGAGAATTTCCCCCAGCCGGTGCATCCGCAGGTCGGGCGGTCCGGTGCGCGAAAGGCCGTGGAACGTGCTCGCCGGATAGCGTACGAAGCGCGCCTCAACGTTCTGCTGGCAGAGCGCGGTGAACACCTCTTCACCCTGCTCGACGTTGCACCGCAGATCGCCCTCGCTGTGGATTATCAGCATCGGCGTGGAGACGCCCTCGAAGTGGCAAATCGGCGACTGCTCCCATAGGTTCTTGATGCGGTCCAGGTTGCCCCACGAGCAGCCCTTCCAATAGTCGTCGGGCCGCATCGGGAAGTCGGAGTTTCCCCCTTGGGTGACGAGATTGCTGACGCTGCGGTCGGTGATCGCGGCCTTGAACGCCCTTGTGTGGCCGACCGCCCAGTTAGTCATGTAGCCGCCGTAGCTGCCGCCCATCACACCGAGGCGACCCGCATCGACGAACGGCTGATGCTGCATCCAGTGAGTAACGGCTTGCACGTCCTCCCAATCCTTCTTGCCCCAAGCGCCCTTGATCGCGGTGCAGAACTCTTCGCCATAACCCTTCGAGCCGCGCGGGTTGGAATACACGACTACGTAGCCTGCCGCCGCCAGCGCCTGGAACTCATGGAAGAACGCCCAGCCGTACTGGGCGTGCGGCCCGCCGTGTACCTCGAGAATGGACGGATATCGGTTTGGCGTCTTGTAGCCGACCGGCTTCATCACCCAGGTTTGCACCTTGACTCCGTCGGTCGAATCGAGCCACAGCTCCTCCGGCTCGGCGATCAGCAGCCCCGCCAAGGCCGCCTTGTTGATCAACGTGAGTTCGTGGAGCTTGGCCGCCTTGCCCTTGACGTCGAGCCAGCCGACCTCGGGCAGGTGGGTGGCGTCGCCGAAGGTGCAGGGGATCTTGCTGCCGTCAGCGCTGAGGTTGCCGACTCCGATGTGCCGGCGACCGTCGGTTAGGAGTTCGATGCCGCCCTTGGCCGCATCGACGCGCCCCAAGTGCACCTCGCCGTGCCAGCCGATCTGCACTAGCAGCGACTTCGAGTCCAGAGCCCATTCGACGGTGGCGTCGAAGCTCGCCTCTTTTGTGTCGCTCAGGGTGCCCACCGAGAGGCAGTAGTCCTGCTTGTCGGTTAGGCATGTCGGCGTGCCGCCATCCGCGGAAACCGCGTAGAGCCGCTGGTTTAGGCAGCCCCAACCCTCGTCGTCCTCGTGGCCCACGTAAGCGATGCCCTTACCGTCGGGCGACCAGCGCACCGAGCTCTTGGAGCCCCTTGGAAGCCCCTTCAGCATCGTCGACGTGCCATCGAGCGTCACACGAAAGATTTGCTCGTTGGTCGGTTCGGCAAACGGGTTCTTGGCCGCCGAGCAAGCAACCGCCAACTCCCGCGAGTCGGGTGACCAATCGAACGACATCATGTCGAAGCGACCGGGGGTGAAGACCTGCTTGTGCTTGCCCGTCTTGGCGTCGATCACGTACAAGGCGTAGCGCTGCATGAGGAAGTAGCCGTCGCCGTCCAGCCTGTACCAAACATCGGTGAGCACGCGCGGCGGGGTGCTTAGGCCCTTTTCCTCGCGCTCCTTGCTTGCCTTTTCGGTCCAGTTGTGGTCGGTCTCCCGAAAGACGAAGGCGAGCCAGCGGCCGTCCGGCGACCACTTCATGTCGCCGATCGAGCCCTCGGGCAGCTTGCTGAGCTTGACCGCCTCGCCGCCCCGGGTCGAGATCGCAAAGATTTGGGCTATAGGCTTATCCCGGTTGCTGACGAAGGCGATGCGCGAGCCGTCGGGCGACCACCTGCCCTGGCCGTCCGATTCGCCCGAAGTCCACTGGCGCAGCGCTCCCGCCATGTCGACCGACCAGAGGTTGGTGAGCATCTTGTTCTTATCGCCGAAGTGCTTTCGGGCAAAGAGAATATGCGCGCCGTCCGGGCTGATGCGCGGATCGCCGACGAACACGAAGGACATCAGGTCCTCGGGCTTCATGGGTCGCTTGGGCATGGCGCGGAGGTTACCCGTGGGGTCTACGAAGGGTTGGGCCGATCCCGGCATGGCCGGGATCGGCCCTGGAAGCTCCGCAAAGAGCCTGGCTAACGCAGCGGAAAGCTCATCGAGTTCATCGAGGTGCCTTCCTTACCGTAATGCCCGAAACGGATGCTGAGCGTGTCGCCCCAGCTCAATCCGCTCATAACGTCCTTCACGCGTTGCGGCCCGTCGATCGTCTTGCCGTTCATCTCCAGGATCACGTCGCCCTGGCGCATGTTCAGCACCCGATCCGCGAGCGAGCCTGGCATGACCGACTGGACGACCGCGCCCTTCACATCCTTGGGAATGCCGTACTGGCCGCGTAGACTTTCGCTAAGATCGCCAAGAGCGACTCCAAGGCGCGGCTTGCCGGTGTGGGGCGTCTTGTCGGGCGCCAGCCCCGGCACATCGTCGAACCCCTTGAAGTCGTGGAAGTCGAACGGGAAGTCCTGGTTTCCGCGCGGCATGTCTCCGGGTCCGCCCGGCTCATCCTTGTAGGTGAGCTTTTCCAGACTCTTGGGGTCGGTCAGCGCCACCGATGACGTCCGGTGCTTGCCATCGCGCACGTATTCGACGTCCACCTTCTCGCCCGGGCCGTAGCGAAGCAACGCGTTGCGCAGGTCCATCTGGCTGTTGACGGGCAGGCTCCCGATGCGCACGATGACGTCGTTCTCCTTGATGCCGGCAGCAGCGGCGGGGCCGTTGGACGGCACCTTCACCACGAGCGCGCCGCCGTCGAGCTTCATTTCCTTCTTCTGGTACTCCTTCAGGTTGCTCGGAACCAAACCGATCGCGCCCCGCACGATCTTGCCCTTCTCAATCAGCAGTTCCGCGATCGTCCTCGCCTGGTTGCTCGGGATCGCAAAGCCGATACCGTTGCTGCCGCCCGACTGGGAGTAGATGCTCGTGTTGATGCCAATGATCTCGCCGTCGCTATTGATCAGCGGGCCGCCCGAGTTGCCCATGTTGATCGGCGCATCGGTCTGAATGAGATCGGTATAGACGCGCCTCGAACCCATCCTCATGTCGGGGATGCTGTTGGTTCGCCCGGTCGCGCTCACATGGCCGATCGTGACGCTGTTTTCGAGGCTGAACGGGCTGCCGATGGCGATTGCAAACTGCCCCGGCTTTACCTTGCCACTATCGGCAAAGGCAAGGGTGGGCAGGTCCTTGGCGTCGATCTTCACCACCGTGATGTCGCTGTCCTCGCCGCGAATCACCTTGCCAGCGAACTCGCGCCCGTCGTTGAGAATGACCTTGACCTTCTCAAAGCCGCCCGCGACGTGGTCGTTGGTCACGATGTAGCCGTCTGCTCGAAAGATCACGCCGGAGCCTTCGCCCGCGATTGGCATCGACTTGCCAAAGATGTTGCGGCCATGCTCGGTCTCGGCGCGGATGTGGACGACCGCAGGGGTCGCATATTCGGCGAGGCGCACGAGCGAGTCGTCGAGCGCTTTGAGGGTCAACAACGACTCTGTTCTCGTCAATCCGATAGGCCTAGCCTGGATAGAAACCGGCGGGCCGCCAGGGGCCGCACGAGAGCTGCTGAGGATCGAGGCGACGGAAACCCCGCCAATGACGATCCCGAGCGCCAGGGTCCAGAACGTGGTCGATTGAAGCAAGTTGGTTTTCATCGAAGGGCTTCCGTTAGTTGCATTTTAGTTCACCTGGCCCTGGAGTGGCCCTGGTGGCGGGCTAGGGAATCGATCTGTAAGTTGGAACGCGCGATACGCGCTCGCGGTTCCCCTTGAGCTGTGCCTCGGCGTAAGTTCGGGACGAAAGCCCATGGCGGACGGCGGTGGCGGTGGGAACGGCAGGAATGCATCGAGGATGCGCCGCCGAGCGGGCTCGGGCAGGTCGGCGACTAGCGCAAATCGGACCCCGCCTGACTCGGCGGTGGTCGCATCCGGCCCGTCGAGACGCTCGCGACCTTCTCCGCCCGGCAGGAACTCGTACACGGTGCCGCGCACGAGCCCATCTCCGATCCGGAGCGCGGCCGAATGCCAGCGCTCGGAGCGATTGATTTGCACGCTAAAGACTACGAAGCCCAGCGGGAGCGAGCTCTTCGGAATGATTGGCTCGAACCCGATCGCCTCCGCCCCATGGCCGGGCACATACGGCGATCGGTTGGTGTAGCGAATTTTGGTTTCGCCCGAGGTGGCGATGTTGGTCGTCGGTTCATCGAGGGTTGTCGGATACTCGATCGAGGTCACCTCGAACTGAATATCCGGCTCGCGCCCGGGCGGAAGCACCTCTTGCTTGAGAACATATGCCGTTTCAGCGTCGAGCGTAAAGCGCCGGCTGGGGAGAAACTCTGCGCGTGGGATGGCGGTGATTCGGACCACTTCTCGCCCAAGCATAAAGGAGGCCGGCTCCGCGACCAGGTCGTAATTCCGAGCGGCGAGCTCGATGCGGCGCTTCGCGTTCTTGCCGTCGCGCTGGGGCGATTCTTGTACGACCAGCGTCTGACGCCAAGGGATGTAGGTAACCGACTTGGTGCCGTCGTCCACCGTTTGCATGCCGCGTCGGCTTTCGGGCCAGACCACGGTGATGCGAAGCTTCCCCGAGCGCGTTTGCTCGACCTGCACAGTCTCCGGGCCGTGGCCGTGGCGGGGGCCGTGAACGACGGTGGCGCGCACGTTGACCTTCAGAGCGTGCTGGAAGCTGCGCATAAGCAGTTCGCGGGCGCGGTTGTCGCCCGCACCGGCAGGTCCGACGAAAATCGCGAAGATCGCAACCGCAAATGCGCGGCTAGCGAGAGTTGTTGTCGGCCGCAAGCAAAACATGTCCACCCGAAAGCGGGTCCGATTCCGCCGCATAAATCTGATCGCCCTCGATCTCGAGCGCAAGGCCGTCGTTCTTGGCTACGGACGTCGCCGCTCGATGCAGCGGCGCGGCAGGCTGTCGGAACGAGATCGCAACGAGCGTCATCGCGGCAGCGAGGGTGGCGACACCAAGGAAAAGCCTGGTGCTGCTCGGCTGTCGCGCCCTCAGCATTCGCGGCGAGTTCGCCCCGACCGCGAGAATGAGACGCTCCTCGAAGTCGTCCGGGGGCAGGGCGGGCTCCATCGAAGAAAGGCGATTCTTGAGCTCGCGTAGCGATTCGAACTCGTCTCGACAAGCTCGGCAGCTCTCCACATGGGCGCGGATTCGCAACGATTCGCCCCCCGCCAATTCGCGGTCGAGATAAGCGGAAAGGCTGTTCGAGACGTGCTTGCAGGTCACGTTAAAGCTCATCGGCGAGCCCTCCATACTCCGCAGGGTAGTTGCGCAAAAGATGGTTGCGAAGTTGCTTCCTGCCTCGGTGAATTCTGCTTCGCACGGTGCCTACCGACGTGCCCATTGTCTCGGCGATCTCGTCGTAGGCAAGGCCCTCGAGGTCGGCAAGAACCACGGCGGTTCGGAACTCGGCCGTCATCCCGTTCATCGCCTTCTGCAGCGGTTCGTCGAGGAGACTCTCCAGCATCGGACGGTCGGGCGAGGCCAGCAGATCGGGCAGTTCCCATGCGGTTGACCCGTCCGCCCCTGCCTGTTCCAAGCTGGAAGTGCGAAGGCGGCTTCGTCGTCGAAGCGCGTCCACATGAGCGTTCGACATGATCCGGTAAATCCAGTTAGTGAAAGGCATGCCCGCGTCGTATCGGTAGAAGAAACGGAAGGCGCGCAGATAGGTTTCTTGGACGAGATCCTCGGCCTCGGCGCCGTTGCCGGTCAGCCGAAATGCAAAGCCGTAGGCCTGCCGGTGCGTCTTGCGCATGAGCCCTTCAAAGGCGGCGCGATCTTTCGCATCGACTTCGCTGCGTGCTCGGACAAGGGTGATGGGCATGGGTATTCCCGAAGCGTCCAACTCGGACTACGCCGATTTACTGCGACGCGGTTCCGTCCTGCCTCTCCATTGTATCAAAGGCGGTCGACCAGGAGGCGGACGAAGAGCGCATCGAACGCGATGCCCGAGGCTGCGTTGCGCTGGATGCGGCGATGCGTCTCCGCCACCATGACCGGCCATTCGGGAGGGGTTCCGATGGTCTTGAGGGCGTCGGCGAGGGCACCAAGAGCCGCCGTCTTTGCCGCGCGCGATCCTCCGGTGCCAGAGGCCTCCAACTCGTCGCAGAGAGCGTCGAACTCTTCGGAGGCGACAAGCGCCTGGGCGGCGGGCCGCCCCAACAGGTTCTTTGCGAACGTCAGCAGACTTCGATACCAATCGGCGAGCTCGCCAATTCGGGCGAGCACGCCGGGCGAGCCGCCCGCGAGTGCGATAAGCTCGGGTTCGAGCTCGCCAGCGAGGCCGTTGATCTCGTCTCCACTTGGCAGTTCGCAGCAGATCGCCAGGCATCGCGAGAGCACTGTCGGGGCAAGGGCCCCGGGCTGGTCGGTAATCAGAATCAGCCGCGCATAGGTGGGCGGCTCCTCCAAGATGCGGAGCAAGGCGTGGCTGGCGTCGGGGATAAGCCGGTCCGCGTGGTCGAAAATCACGACCTTGCTTCGAGCGATGAGCGGTGGGGTGCGTAGAAAATCCGTCAGAGGGGGTCCTTGCGGCTCCTCCGACTCGCGGGGCGGCGTTGGATCGGGGACGATCGCTCCGAGTCGACGAATATTCCGGCTCGCCCCCCGCGGATCGATCATGAGTAGATCGACAAGCGTGCCCTTCGCCATCGCCTGGCAAGGGCGGCACGCTCCGCAAGGCCGCGGTGGCTCCCCCGTGCAAGTCCAGGCGGCGGCAAGCCGCCGGGCGAGCAATGACTTCCCAGCGCCCTCGGCGCCGTAGAACAGCACCGCATGAGAGCCGTTCTCTAACTCGGCCAGCCGCGCCACAAGCAGCTTGGCCGAGCGCAGGCCCTTCAACTGGTCGGCTTCAGTAGCGATGGAATTGCTCAACGTTGACAACGAACACGACCGCCCCGCCGACGGGCACCTTCACAGGGCTTGGCAGGAAAGCGCCAGTCGGGGCGACTTCGAAGGGCATTACGTTTACGACCTGCTCCCGCGCCTGGCAATGCTGGTGGGCGATCTCGAGCACCTTGTCAACCTCTGCGTCCTCCACGCCGATCAAGAGTGTCGCGTTTCCCTCGCGAAGGAAGCCGCCGGTCGAACCCACAATGGTGAATTTGAAGCCCGACCGCACCAATTCGTCCGTGATCTTGCCCTTGTCCCGACAGTGTACGACGCAGACGACGAGTTTCACCGACGCGATTATATAGCAGCGCCGGGCCGCACGAGGGGCTTTGCCGAACTCGCAGCCACTTGCGAGCCGTCCCACTGGCAGATGCCGCGCCACGCAGTCGGCGCGTTTAGGTATGGTCTGCCGTCGCGGGGCCCTGGCCCGAGACCCTTGGTCTTGCCCTTGAAGAGAATCCGTTCTTGTGTTGGCGTTCTGTTGTTCGCTACGCTCGCATGTGGGCAGAGCGGCCTCAGGGTCGAAATTGGCGACGAGCGCTCGCCCGGGAAGCTGGCCGCGATCGCCAACGACAGCGTCCGATCATTCGCCCACGCGGCGGCTCGGCTCACCGCGACCGCGCGCGAGAGGCGACTTCAGAGGACTCCGAGGCTGGCTCAGGTTCCGTTTTCGCTGCCCAAGGTGTTGCGCCTCGTCTCCGGGGGCCGCCCGCTTGCCAGCCCCGGGTTTATCACGCGTGGGTCCGGCAGCGCGATCACTCTCACCTTCGACGCCGCGTTCCCAAGCGGTTACGAGGCGCTGCTGCAAGACGTGTTCCTGACTGCCGAGCCGACGTTGAATGCGGTATTCGGCCCGCCCTCGTCTTCCGCCAACGTGTTCGTGCGCGATTTCGACGCCGACATCGGCGACCGCAATGCAGTGGCGGGAGGCTATTTCATCCCCGACAACGGTTCGGGCCACCCGGAAATTCGGTTTCCCGTCTATCAAAGCGCGGAGGCGGCGGCGGTCAATTTCGTCCACTGCTTGCTGCTGGCCTATCTGGGTGCGGATCAGTACGCCTGGGATGCGTTCCAGGAGGGCTTGGTGCGAGCGGGCGTCATGCAAGTGGCGCGAACGCCCGGCGCTCTGCCATCGACGCTCGATTCGTCCCAGGTCGACGCCGTCCTCGAAGCGACCTACGACGTCGGGCCGTCCTACGATTGGTTCAACCAGCGTGCGCTCGGCGGGCCGGTATTCATCGCCCCCAACTTGGTCAGCGAGCCGCTCCCGGCTGGGGGAAGCCTCGGCGGCCTGTATCTCTTGCGCCATCAGATGTCGGGCAGCGCATGGCAAAAGGTGCTGGTCCAGTATCCCGGCTTTCTTTCGGCCTACAACGCGGCGCTCTACTCGAATTCCTCGCTCGGATCTGATCTGGCTGGTCTCATCACGCTCGGCCAGACCGTGATCGACTCTCTGGGCGGACCCAGTTCAACCGTCGAGGGCCTCTCGTTCGCAGAATGGTTTCGTCGCCAGTTCATCCTCGAAACCCGCCAGACGTTCGGGGTCAAGTTGTTGCTCGAGCCTGTGGCGATCAGTTCCGGCCTTGTCTCCCCCGACTTTGGCGTGTTTCTGGTCCAAGCCAACCTGTTCTCGACCGCCCTCGACGGCAGCGAGGCGCTCATGAGCGGCGCCAGCTTCCCGATCTTCTGGGACAACTCCTTCAACCGGCTCTTCCCAAGCGTGCAGGAGAACCGCATGGACCTCGCCGGGGGCTATGGCTCTCTCACCCCCAACTTCCCCGACCTGTTCGGTGGCGTCCCGTATCGGGTGAGCGTCGATGTGCCAGTGACCGACCAAATCGCTCGCGTGTACCTCCCAGCCGGGGGGGTCGCCACACCGAGTTCTACAAGCCCCAACGATCTGTACGGAACGGTAGTGGGAGCGCCCACAATCACGCCCGACACGCTTCGACTTGTCGTCAGCTTCGGCTCGACCACGCTGCCGCCGATCCCGGTTGTAAACGGCGCCTTTGGCGCCCTGGTGGGAACGAGCGGTTTTCTCGGTGCACGCTCCCTCTCACTCTCGTTGATCCGCACTACCGGCGGAGTGGATTCGACCGTATTCACCCGGACCGTGAACAAGGGCCCCGGGCCGATCGCGCTCGACCTTCGCGCAGGCGGCGAGGACGCGTTTGGCTTTGGCCCCGGCCTGCCGGCGGGCCTTTCCGTGATCGGCATGCCGCTCGATCCGTTCGAGTCGGGCGGCCCCTCGGTGTTCGACATAGCCGGGGGCAGCCTCATGCTGGCCCGGTACAACCAGAGCCGAGCGGCATACGACTTCTATCCGGCGGTCGAGGCGCCTTCGGTAGGTCACGCCTATTTCATCCGCCCCGACGCGGCCAACCCCAGCTTCGCCGTTCAGGGGCGCGCGACTGCCGCGATTCCCGCCGCCGTCGCCCTACGCCCCGGCTGGAATATGATCGCCGCGCCCCTCGAAGCGGACGTGCCGACGAGCAGGGTCAGCGTCGTGCGGGCCGCCAACGTGCCGGAGAGCTACGACGCCGCTGTGGCGAACGGCGATATCGGCGTGGACTTCTTTGAGTTCGTGCCCGGCGCCGACGATGCCGCCTCCCGCGTGCCCGAGACGGGCACGATGGCGCCCGCCGTCCAGTTCGAGGCGGGCAAGGGCTACTTCGTGCGTGTGATCGCGCCCGACGGGGTCACGCTTGTGTTCGCGCCCGCCTCGCCGTCCGGCGGGCCCTTCGCTCCGTCGCGTTCCTTTGGCCAGTCATCCTCGGCTTATGCCTCGGCCGCATTATCGGGATGGCTTGCCCAGATCACCTTGCGCGGCGACGGGCGCTCGGCTTCCGCGCTCTTTGGCAAATCGCCCACCGCCACTCGCGGCTTCGACCTAGCACAGGACAGTGAATTGCCGCCGGGTGTTGGCGGACTGCAAGCTGCGTTTACCGGCGGTGGGCGGCTGTTCCGCGATGTGCGCCGCCTGGGATCGGGCGAGGTCTACAGGCTCACGCTCGAGGGCCTGCGAAAGGGCCAAACCTACTGGCTCTCCCGCGCGATGGTTCGGGGCCGCCTGGGGCCGGTGTCGGTGGTCGATCTGACGACGCGCGAGGCCACCCCGTGGAAGCCCGGCATGAGTCTTCGCTTCGTGGCGAACGCCGCAAGCCGCGCGTTCGAAATTCGAAGCCAAGCGGGAGACTTGTGAGACGCCTTTGGGTCGGCCTCCTGCCGCTGGCGCTGGCGGGATGCGGCGGCGGGGGCGGAGGAGTTCCTCTCGGCCAGCTCGTGGGGCGAATCTTGAACGTCGAGACCGGGGGCCCCGCCAACCCCTCGGCGACCGTGCAGGCGGGCAACCGGAGCGTGCAGACCGCGCTCGCCGATGGGTCGTTCGTCGTGGCCGCCGCCGATGGCACGACGCAGGTGCTCGTCGATCCCCACAACGCGTTTGGCATAACGATGTTTTCGTTTCCACCGTCAAGCGGGGTGACCGACGTCGGTGATCTTTGGGTGGGTCCGACCCAAGTCACGCTCACCGGCAAAGTGCTCGATTCCACCAATCTCAACCCGGTCAGCGGCGCAGGCGTGAGCTTCGGCGGGCGCAACGGCGTGACCGCCGCCGACGGCAGCTTCAATCTTGCCGGGGTGGCGTATTCCGATACCGATCAGGCCGCCTTTTGGGGGATCGCGGGCGGCGTGCGCGCAACTGGCTACTTCTTCACCACGTTCAGCACGGCGCCCAATGTGGCTTCGGCGGGCGTGGTCGCCCTGCCCGACATCCTCATCACGCCCTCCAACGACCCCAACCCCCCGCCGCCACCCGGGAACATCCAAGGGCGGGTGCTCGCCAGCCCATCGCCCTCCGGCGCGTTAGTGAGCCTATCAAGCGGGGCCACGATCATCCGGGTATTCAACGTCGGCTCGGACGGCTCATACTTCTTCTGGGTACCGCCGGGAAGCTACACGATCTCCTTCGCGGAGGGCGCGCTCACCGCGCCCGACGTAGGTGTAACCGTGGCAAGCCAGACCGACGTGGTGCACGTGCCGGATGTCACGCTTCACTAACACAGCACGCCGATTCTTGCTCGTCTTTGCGGGCATCGCGGGGGGCATCGCGCTTGCCCTCTGGACGCGCAAGCTCATCGCGCTCGATCCTTTCGCGGCGATGGCGCGCCCCGACCCCGGCCTCGGCCTCGGCATAGGAATCCGCCTCGACGACGTCGACTTCCGGCATTACCACGACAAAGAGCTGACCCTTAAGGCGAGGATCGCCCGCCTCGACGTACTACGAGACCGCCAGTCGTTCGACTTCTTCGACGTTCGCGACGGCTGGTGCAACACGCGCTACGGCCCCTTCCAGTTCGAGACGCAGCGGGCGAGTTGGAACGCGGCCAGCCAGCAGGTTCGGGGCCTGTCCGCCGCGCGGGTGTTCGATAAGAACATGGACCTGGTCGTGCCGAGCTTCGCAGTCGATCAGCGCCTCGGCCTGCTGAGCGCGCCAGGGCGGATCACTGGACGCCTCTACGACGGCCAGTTGGTGGCCTACAATCTGCGCTACACGCTGAAAGACGGGTCGTATGAGGTCGGCCCCGCCGAGTGGGAGGGCATGCTCGCCCTGACGCAGGACGATGGAAAGGAGGCCAAGCGCACGCGCTGGAAGATCAAGTCCGACGGCGTGGTCACCCACAAAGACGACCTCGAGCGTTGGCCCAACGGCGAGGCGACCGATGGCGACGTGCTCGTGAAGGCGCAGCTGATCGAGCGCAAGGTGAGCACCGACGTGGTCACCGCCACCGGCAAGGTGGTCTACTTCTCTCAGAAAACCAACTTAAGCTGCGACAAGGCGGTCATCTATCGCAAGGAGAAGCGCTCCGTGTTCACCGGCACCGTGAATATGCTGCTCAAGCCGGAATCCGAGCAGGATAAGCCGCTTAAGATCGAGGAGATTCCTCCCTTCCGGCCGCTCGTGCCGGACGAAGTCGCCAAGGGCCGCCCGCCCGCGCCGCCGGTGGCTGACAAGAAGATGGACGACGAATTGCGCTCGGGCAAGGTGCGCAAGTATCCGGTGGTCGCGCTCGCCGAGAAGATCGAGTATTGGTACGAGAAAGGCAAGCGCCACGCGATCATCACGGGCAACCCCCAGGCCCGGCAGGAGCTGCCGGGTGGGCGCTGGCGTCACGCGTGGAGCCCGAAGGGCCTCTACGACGGCGAGAAGGAGACGCTTCGCCTCGTGAGCGCGGAGGGCAAGAAGGATACGCGCGTGCGCTCGTCGCTCGGCGACGACCTGGTGTGCGCCTGGTTCGAGCTTTCGACCAAGGACGGCGACGACCGCTGGACCGCCTCCGGCCTCGAGGGTGACGTGTACCCCGACGAGGAGGAGGTGCCCTTGACGAAGGAGAAAAAAGGCGCCCCGCCTCCCAAAGAGCCCGCCAAGCCCCAACCGCCTCCGCTCAAGGGACGGCTGCATGGGAAGGGGTGACTAGTGGCTGGACCGAAACCGTGCGATCTCCCGCAGATCGCCTTGCCCTTTGTAACACAATTCCTGTAGACTTCGTTCTACGTGCAGCCGTAGTGGTGGCAAGATCGTCTTGAGGGTCGATGAAGGTCGCTGAGCAATTTGATCCGGCATCGAGCGCCGTCATGTTCACTGGTGACTGCCTCGATCTCCTAAGGTCGATCCCAAACGAGTTCGTCAAGCTTGTCGTCACTTCGCCACCCTATAACCTAGGGAAGCCTTACGAGAGCAGGCTTGATCTCGGCGAGTACCTGGAGCAACAGCGACAAGTCATCGAGCAGTGTGTCCGCGTTACGAGCAAGCGGGGAAGCATCTGCTGGCAGGTTGGCAACTTCGTGGACAATGGCGAGATCGTGCCGCTCGATCTGAAGCTGTATCCCATCTTCGAAGGCCTGGGCCTTCGTTTGAGGAATCGCATCGTCTGGCACTTTGGCCACGGGCTGCACGCCTCGAAGCGCTTTTCAGGACGCTACGAAGTCGTTCTTTGGTTTACGCGATCCAGCGATTACACGTTCAACTTGGACGCGGTTCGGATACCGCCGAAGTATCCCAACAAGAAGCACTTCAAGGGCCCTAAGGCTGGGCAATTGTCATGTAACCCGCTTGGGAAGAACCCAACGGATGTCTGGGAGATTCCCAATGTCAAGGCGAACCATGTCGAGAAGACGGCGCACCCCTGTCAGTTTCCGGTGGAGCTGGTCGAGCGACTTGTGCTGTCACTGACCGACGCAAGCGATTGGGTGCTCGACCCGTTCATGGGGGTCGGCTCCACTGCAATCGCGGCTTTGATTCACGGCCGCAGGACGATCGGAGCCGAGATATCGTCCGACTACGTTCGAACAGCCATGCGCCGAATTACTCAGGCTGAGCACGGATTGTTGCGAATCCGGCCGATGGAACGGGCCGTTTATGATCCTGCTGAGCCGAGTAAGAGCGTCCCGCCGCGGTATGTCTCCTTCGGCAACCAGTTGGAGCAACTCAAGCTCCTTGAGCGGGGGCCAGGCTAGGCGCCATGACGAGGCGCGAGTGAAGGTCGTCTACGCCTACTCGCACCTTGGAGGGGAAGAAATTCTCTCCATTCGCAAGCCTCTCGTGCTTTCACAAATTCGGGAGGTGATAGGTGAGGTGGAGGCTCGCCGGCTGAAGATCAGCAAGGAAAAGACGATGCCGGGGCGACCGCTCTTCAGCCCCAAGGACATGAACAGGCAGTTTCGGGCAGCTTTCAACAAACGGGGCTTTAATGAGCTTCGGGATCGGTACACGCTAGCGATTCCTAACTGGTCGGTTCGCATTCCCGGTGCGTTCAAGCAAGTTGACTTCGTCAAAGAGCGCGTACTCACCGAAGTGCAGTTCGGCAAGTACGCTTTCATGTTTTACGACGTGGCTAAGTTTCAATACTTCTACAACGAAGAGAAGGCCGACGTTGGAGTGGAAATCGTGCCTTGCCACGCACTTCAAAAGCAGATGTCGAGCGGAGTGTCGTACGGTGAGCACCTCGTATACGACATTGAGCGATTGAAGCGCCACTTCCCAGCAGTACCGATCATGGTGATCTTGATAGATGCCGACGATGCGGCATAGGCTGGCTTACGCCAGCCGGTACCGCGTCTCCGCGAGGGTGTAGAGCTTTTGAATGCCTCGGCACACCTGAGTGCCGAGGCTTTAGAGACCGATCATACTGGCTTCGTCCCACGCCGCGCACGCCGCGAGCGCGCTCCCCTAGTGGGCATTTCGACTCAGAAATGCTCTGGTTTAGCCTCAGCACTCAAGGTGTAGCCGAGGCATAGGACGTCGTCCCGACCCGCTTACATGCCAGGTTCAAATTGGCTGTGGAACACGTCGTGCTGCCAGACTTCGTCGGGGAATTCGCCCGAGCGCACCCAACGCTCTACAGCCAGATCTTTCTTTACGCGGATTTCGGCTTTGTAGCCGTACCCTGCATCGCTCCCCACAATGCGAATGGCGCAGCCGTTCGAGATGACCCGAACGCTCATCTTGTTCACTTCGCCCAAATCGGCGAAGAACGAGCGCGGCACGAATACTGGCTTGGCTCCAAGATCGATGCGCAGGCTGCTTACGACATATACCTCTTCGGCGTTGGACGAGGGGTGCTCGTCGATACCCCACCAAAGTTCGTTCGGATCGCGGTTCTTCAGCGTGACACGCCGTTGGCTCAGTTTCACCACGTAATGACCCGCGCGTTTCACGAAGGTTTCTGGCCGAACATTTTGGGGCGTCGCACGCGCCGCCGGCCAAATTGCAAGTAGCGTACAAAGCGTCAGCGAAGTGGCGATGATTTTGCATCCTCTCGTTTGCATGCTCCCTGCTCCCTCTCAAATCTACCGTACGCCTTGAAGCGGCTTACGCCAGCCGGTACCGCGTCTCGGCGAGGGTGTAGAGCTTGCGCCACACGAACCGGTTGATCCCGACGACGAACACGCACATCACCGACACCGCGAGCACCACCCTCGGGATGTCGTTCGCGTCGTGCGCCTGGGTGAGGTAGGCCCCGAGGCCGGTCGCCACCAGCTTGTGGTTGCCCCACTCGACCACCTCGGCGAGGATGCTCGCGTTCCAAGCCCCGCCGGAGGCGGTGACCGCGCCCGTTATCCAGGCGGGGAAGATGGCGGGCAGAATCAGTTTCTTCCATAGCGCAGGCCCGCGCAGGCCCATGTTGGAGGCCATCTCGCGCAAGTCGGTGGGCACCGCCATCGCCCCCGCGATGCAGTTGAAGGTGATGTACCACTGGGCGCCGAGCGCCATGAGCACGATCGCCCCCCAGTTCAAGCTGCCGTGCATCCTGAGAAGCAGAAGTGTGACGAGCGGGAATAGGAAGTTCGACGGGTAGCTCGCCATGATCTGGACCACAGGCTGAGCCACCCGCGCCAGACGTGGGTTGAACCCGATCGCCACCCCCACCGGCGTCCAGACGACGGTCGCAACGACGAGCAAGGCGGCCACCCGCAAGAACGTGATAAACCCGAGCCAAAAGCAAGAGCCAACCTCGCGGAGCGCGACCTCTTGGGTGACGAAGCGCGTGCCAACCCAAAGCGCCCCCACCACTAGCGCCCCGAGCACCGCCCCGAAGATGAGATCGCCGTTGATAAAGGGCTTGCGCTTCGCGCCGGTTCGGGCCCGCAGCTTGGGCCAACGAAGATGGAGCCGCAGCTTCGGCCACTTCACGCGCCGCCACCTAAGCAGGAAGCGCCGATACACCCGGTTGAGGGTGCGCGGCAGCTTGGCGTCGCGGATGAGATCGAGCACCCACGAGGTGGGCGGATCGCTCGATGCACTCCGCTCCAGCTTGAATTTCTCCGACCAAGCCACTAGGGGCCGCCAAAAGAGCTGGTCGACCATCACGATCACGATCACCATCGCAAGGCTGGCGTACCCGAGAGCGGGAAGATTGCGCTCGTCGATCGCCTTCACCACGTACGAGCCGATGCCGGGCAAGGTGACCTGGCGCTTGAACACAAGGATCGCCTCGCTCGCCGCGATGAAGAACCAGCCCCCGCCAAAGCTCATCATCGCGTTCCAAACCAGGCCGATCATCGAGGAGGGAAGCTCTACGCTCACGAAGCGCCGCCATTTCGACAGCCCGAACACCTGGGCCGCCTCGTCCAGGTCGCGCGGCAGCGTGATCATCGAGTGATAGAACGAGAACGTCATGTTCCAGGCTTGAGCGGTGAACACGGCGAAGATCGAAGCCAATTCCAGGCCGAACAGGCTGCCCGGAAAGAGGCCGATGAACGCGCTGACAGTGATGGTCAGAAACGCGAGCACGGGCACCGACTGCAGCATGTCGAGGATCGGCACGAGCAGCTGCTCCGCCCTCTTGTTGCGCGCGGCGGCGTAGCCGTAGGCGATCGAGAACACCAGCGCTGCGCCGAGCGCGATGAACATGCGCAGGGTCGAGCGCGCCGCGTAGTACGGCAGATTCGCGGGATCGAGATCGACCTGGGGCAGAACCTTTGGCGGCCGGAACTCGACGAACAGCCCAGCCCCGACATGCGCCACGGCGTAGATCAGCAGGAAAAGCCCAAAAAACAGCGCCACGTCGGCAAAGCCGAACGGCAGCTTGGGCAATGTGGGCCTGACGGCAAAGATCCTGCGGGCCATGGGGCACGTCCGAGATAAGCGCGGCCCGCCCCATTCGGCCGGCCCGCCGAGAGTCGGGCCAGCTTACTCGCTTGCGGGCGTCGGATCGCCGCTTCCCAGAGTTAACGAATCCGGCGGGCGATCCGCAGTGAGGCCGCGAGACGGAGGGGCGCTCGAACTACAGCCTCGGCGCCAGGGGTAGGACGAGGATTGGGACAAGCCTCCAGACTGCGAGTCTGGAGGCATAGCCGTCGCACAACGGCCCCGCCCTACGGGTTGGCGGGCGCTTCGGTGGGCGGAATGCGCTTGAGGATCTCCAGAATCAGCTCGTCTTGGTGGGCGAGGTGCTCCATGATCACCCTGATCTCTTCTTCCGCCTTGAGATTGCACTCGAAGTCGCCCTGTGAGGTCAGGCGGTCCTTCTCCGACTGCCGGTTTTGGCTCATCATCACGATCGGCCCAGTGTAAGCGGCTTGAAAGCTGAGCACCAAGTTCAGCAGGATGAATGGGTAGGCGTCCCACGCCTTCAACACCTCCGGGTGGAACGCCAGCCACGTGTTGAAGGCGATCCAGGCCGCCAAGATCAACGTTTGCGTGATGATAAAGGGCCAGCCCCCGACCACCGAGGCCACACGGTCGGCCACCCGCTGGCCGAGCGACATCGACTCGGCGAGAACTTGGTTGACGTTGCGCACGGGGGCATGGTCGTGCTTGTACTGAGCGGCGGGACCGCGGTGAAAGTCGAGGATGCTCATGGTCACTCCTGTCAATGCAAGACGGCTGGATGAGGCGCTCCGAGGCGGCGCGGCTCGGTCGGGGTAACTTCGGTGCCGGTTTGCACGTCCGCTAAACGAACCACCCGGGGAGGAGCCTTCAGCCATGTTCAAGCGCCCGATCGCCTTCGTCTTGTTGCTTGCCCTTGCGGCAGGCGCGGTTTTCGGCCAAACGCCGCAAGAAAAGGACAAGGCGAGCGATGCGGTCTTCAACAAGATTCGCAAGATCGACCTGCTGTTCAATATCTCGCCCCTCGTGCTAACCAAGGCGCAGATCAACGCTTTGCTGCCCGTGCTTGAGAAATGCCGTCAGCGGATCCGCGAAACCCGAGACCTTGAATATGACCAGTATCGAGCCGTCGAACTGCGGATCGACAAGAGCATCGAAATCGCTCTGACCAAGGGCGATACGCCTAGCCGCCAGCTTCGTAGCGAGTTGACCTTGCTTCTAAGCAAGCTCGACACGACTCGGGCGATCATTGTGCAACTCAACATTGGAGAAATCCTGCCCGTGTTCGATAAGGTGCTCAACGCGGGCCAGCGCAAGGCGGCGGCCAACTCGTTGCGGCCCGAGACCTTCGGCCTCGACGTCAAGCTCGACAAGATGACTCAAGAGGAGAAGGAGAAACTCTTCATCCGCGAGATCATTCTCGACCCGCTCACCTACGATATGCTGGTCGAGATGGCCAAGCATCTGCCCTGAGCGCGGCACCAGGTCCGGCGGGACGAGTTTGGCGCACAATGGGGCGTCGATGAGCAACGCATTCGACGATTATTTACGCCGAGTTCGGCTGATGGCTGCACCGGTGACGATCGCCATCATCGGCCTTATAGTCGCCGGGCTCATTGGCTCCTTGGTGGCGCCGACGATCTTGTCCAATCGGCTCTCCTTCCGGCTTGACGGGCTCGCCACTCATCCGTGGGCTGCCCTGAGCTATCCCTTCGACTCTGGCGGCAACGTTCTCACCCCCGTTTTCGCCGGCATGTGGCTGTGGTGGTTCGGGGCGTCGGTCGAGCGCGACCTTGGGAGCGCACGGTTTGCCGCTTTCTGGGTGCTTGTGACCGCGCTTTCCGCGGGCGCGGTCGGCCTGGGATGGATCGTGGGCAGCACCCGAGGCGTGCTGCTTGGGCCTTGGCTGCCGATCGCCTCGGTGACGGTGGCGTGGGGAACGCGCTATCCAGAAGTGCCGGTTGGGCTGATGTTCGTGGTCTCGCTGGCCGGCAAGTGGGTGGCCCTGCTCGCCGGGGTGCTGGTTCTGTTCGGCTACGGAGGAGGCGCGCCGATCGTGGGGGTCTTCGCGGTGCTTCCGCTCGTCGGCTGCTACTATTTCGCGGCGGACAAGATCGGCTTCTTGCCATTCCGACGGGCGGCCGGACCACGCGCGAGCTGGAAGGCGCACGAGAGGCGCGACTCGGGCTACTTCGCCGATGTGCGCAAGCGCGAGAAGGAGCGCGACGAACGGGAACGCCTCCGCAAGCTCTTCGAGAGCAGCCTCGACGACGACCAGTCCGAGGGCGGCGCCCGAGGGTAACGTCGGGATCGCATGACCCTCCATGACCTGCTCGTGGAACTGCGCCAAGCGCCGCTGGTCGCCTCGGTGCAGGCTGACCCGGGCACGCCGCTCGACCATCCCGACGCGCTCGTCCGCCTAGCGCAGAGCAGCATCGCCGAAGGCGTGCGGGTCTTGCGCCTGCAGGGCATCGAGAATATCAAGGCGATTCGCAAGGCGACGGGCGCGCCTGTGGTCGGGCTGTTGAAGCGCGAGTTCACGCCCCACCATGTGTATCTCACCTCGACCATGTTGGACGTGCTCGCGTTGATCTCGGCGGGCTGCGAGGGCGTGTCTCTTGACGGCACTCGCCGCCACCGCCCCGAGGGTGACAGCCTAGCCAAGATGATCGAGGCGATCCACGCCCACGGCAGGCTCGCGGTGGCCGATGTCGATACGCTCGATTCGGCGCACTACGCCAAAGAGTGCGGCGCCGACATGCTTACGACTGCCCTCGCGGGCTATACCGATGAGTCGGTGATGACGGTCGGGCCCGACTTCGGGGTGCTGGCGGCGGCGGCGACGCTGGGCCTGCCTGTGTTTGCGGAGGGGCGGTATTCGCAGCGGTGGCACGTCGAGGCGGCGATGCGGATCGGCGCGGCAAGCGTGGTCGTTGGGGGCGCGCTGAACGACCCGCTCAAGCAGACGCGCGCGCTCAGCCCGACTCTGCCGCCGAAGCGCCCGGTTGGGGCGGTCGATCTTGGCGGCACTTGGCTTCGCTTCGCCCTGTTCGACCCCTCGTGGAAGCTGCTGAAGATGGATCGAGTGGAGACGCCCGCCACTCACGCCGTGCGGATAGAGTGGGTTCGCTCACGCGCCCACGGTTTGGGGCTGGCGGCTGTCGGCATCTCCTCCGGCGGCACGATCGATCCGCGAACGGGGGTCGTGGTCGAATCGAAAGGCACGATTCCCGACCACGCGGGGCATGGCTTCGGCGATCTGGGCCTCGACATCCCGATTCGTGCCTTGAACGACGGTTTGGCAACGGCTTGGGGGCACGCTTGCCATCCCGCGTTCGCTGCGCGCCGGGTGGCGACCCTGGCGCTCGGCACCGGCGTCGGTTGTGGGTTCGTGGCCGAGCAGCGGATTTGGATGGGGCCGCATGGCGAGTATCCCCGACTGAACGATTTGCCGCTGGCCGGGGGATGCACGGTGGAGGAGGCGCTTGGTGGCTCGTCTGCGGACGCGGAGGGCGCGCTGGACGCCGCGCGCGAGGCGGTGCGTGTGTTGGAAGGGCTGTATTTTCCGGAGCGGATCGTGCTCGCGGGCTCGGTCGGGCTTGGACGGCTTGGTGAGGCCTTGGCGCGCGAGAATCCGAAGGTGGTTGGGAGCCCGTTCGGCGAGAATGCGGGTCTCTATGGGGCCGCCGCGCTAGCGCTGTTTCCGCCGCCAACTTAGCTGCCAAACGTTTGCCTGACGAGCTGACTGGTCCGGTGGTTGACTTCTTTCCATGCCTCCAGACTTGCAGTCTGGAGGCTAAGTGCCGAAGGCGAAGTCGGTCGCTCGGCTCTCGTGCCCTAGCGGAAACCCTCCAGACGGAGCGTCTGGAGGGATGTCAATCGTTCGACCATCGTCCGACCATAGTTAGACCATGGTTCGACGCCCCCAAGCAGCCCCGAAGGTATCCTGAGCAGCCTATGCCGGAGCTGCTGCTGGAGGTCGGGTGCGAGGAATTGCCCGCCAGCTTCATCGAGCAGGCGGCCAACGATTTACGCGACGCTGTCGCCGAACGGCTCGTCGAAACGGGTCTTGGGCAGGCCGAGGACGCCGAGGCTTTAGGAAAGGAAGCCACCGTCCTCAGCACCCCGCGCAGGCTCATCGTGAGCTTTCCCGACGTCGCCTCGCGGCAGCCTGACCGTGTCGACGAGAAGCGCGGCCCATCGCTCAAAGCCTCGTACGATGCGTCGGGCGCGTCGACCCAGGCATTGATCGGATTTTGCCGCTCGGTGGGGCTTGAGCCTGCGCAATTGAGGCAAGAGGGCGACTACGTGTGGGCAAGCAAGCCGGTCGCGGGTCGCTCTGCGCCCGAGGTCCTGGCCGAACTCCTGCCGGAGGCGATCCGCTCGCTCAGCTTTGCCAAGTCGATGCGGTGGGGCTCGGGCCGGATGCGCTTCGCTCGCCCGATCCGGTGGATTCTCGCCGCGTTCGACGGGGAGGCGGTTGAGTTCGAGATCGAAGGGGTGCGGTCCGGTCTGACGAGCCGGGGGCATCGATTTCTTTCTCCGGATCCGTTCGAGGCGCGGAGTTTGGCGCCGTTGCTGGTGGGGCTCCGGCAACGCGAAGTCGAGCCCGATGCGGAACAGCGCAAGAAAAAGATCGAAGCGGAGCTTCGGGCGCTGGGGTTCGACGACCAGTTAGAGGAGTCCGACGAAGAGCCGCCTGGAAGCGAACACGAGCCTTTGGAGGAGTACCTGCAGCGGCAGCATCGCAGGAGCGTCGTGAAGGAACTCATTCGTGAGAATGTAGGTCTTGCCGAATGGCCGCGCGCGGTTGCCGGGCACTTCCGGCCCGAGTATCTTCCGCTCCCCGCCGTCGTTCTCGAAGCCACGATGGCCAAGCATGAGAAGATGTTCCCGATTTGGGATGAAAGCGGCAAGGTCACCAACCGGTTCGTGTTCGTCGCCAATTCGGGCGACGACGACACGGTTCGCGCCGGTGCCGAGTGGGTGTTGAACGCCCGTTTTGGAGACGCGAAGTTCTTCTACGACGAAGACCTGAAGCACGACATGAATTACTTCCTCGCACGCACCAAGACCATCGTGTTCCACGAGAAGCTCGGGAGCGTGCGGCAGCGCGCGGGCCGTCTCGAACTGCTAGTGCAGGCCGTGGCGCTTGACACGGCAGGCGATCACGCGGCTCCGAATCTAGGTTTGGCAGGGAAGTACAGCAAGGCCGACCTGGCCTCTGGCCTAGTGAGTGAGCTTCCCGACCTGCAAGGACGGATTGGAGCCGAGTACGTGATGCAAGCACACAGCTTTGGCGATAGCACAAAGGCGATTTCCGATGTGATTAAGTATCAGTACGATCCCCGAGCGATCCGAGTGTATGGATGTGACGACCTACCGCTCGGTGTTGCGGACCAGTTGGACATTCTTGCCGGCTATCTGGCCCTCGGTGAAGCGCCTAGCGGATCGTCGGATCCACATGGGCTTCGTCGCGCTGCGGTGCTACTCATTCAGTCTGCTTCCTCGCCCTTGAGCAAGTTAGTTGACGGCTTCGAGAATCTCATCCGCTCAGCGATCGACGGTTACGAGCGACCAGATTTCAACGTTGAGGCAGAGCACGTTCTCGACTCGGCGTGTGAACTCTTTGAACGCAGATACGAGGGAATCTCCTGGAAGCATGTGACCGGCTCGGGCGTACGCAGGCTCGACCAAGGCGAGTTGCTTAGCATGAACGTAATTGCAGCGGCTTCTGAACGGCCCTATACGGGCGAGCGTTGGGCGCTCAATCCACTGGCGGCCAAGCGCCGCGTTCTAGCCCTCGAAGAAGCCTGCCGCAACGAGGGCTTCGTTCAAACGATGACCCGCCCATTGAACATCGTAGGCGCTGCCGTGCGAAAGGGCCACTTTCAAGTACCAGCGGGTCGCGCTGACTTGGGTCTCGCTGTTCTAGAAGCACTTTCCGACGTAGCGCTGGGCACTCAGGAAGCAATGAACCTAAAGACGTCGGCCCGGGACAGGTGTCGCCGCGTTGCGGCCCTCGCTCGGCCCCATGATGCCCTTGCCCTCATTGACGAATTGCGCGCACTCCAAGCCCCGATCAACGAGTTCTTCGACAAGACGATGGTGATGTCCGATGATCCCGCCGAGCGGCAGGCCAGGCTCACCCTGCTCCACTGCGTCAACCTCCAAATCCTGCAAGCGGGCGACTTCTCCAAGCTCGTGTTCGAGGGCTAGCGGCATGAACCCAATCCTCAAGACCGCCTTCGATTACCTCGAAACCGAGGTCGCGCCGAGCGCCCAGCGCATCGACCAAGACGCAGAGGCCCTCCGCACAGCCCTGGGCGGCCTAGCCAGCCGAAGCCTTCTCGCCCTCAGGCGTCCTGCGCGCTACGGCGGCCCCGACCTGCCCGAGGCCGAGTTCAGAGCATTCCAAGAGGAGGTCGCACGCCGTTCCGGCGCGCTCTCGTTCCTGCAGACTCAGCATCAAAGCGCCGTTTCGCTCATCGCCAAAGGCGACAACCAGGCGCTGCAGGAGGCATATCTGCCCCTCATGGCGGACGGCCGAAAGCTGGTCGGCATCGGCTTCAGCCAGCTCCGTCGGCCGGGGCCGCCGATCATGCGCGCCGAGCCGGTCACGGGCGGATACAGGCTGGAGGGCCACGTGCCATGGGTCACCGGCTGGACGTTCTTCCCCGAATTCCTCATCGCCGCCGCCCTTCCAGACGGCAGCGCGGTGTTCGCGGTAGTTCCGCTTGTCGAGAGCCCCGGCGTCAAGCTCAGTCCAGCTATGCGCCTGGCCGCGATGGAAACCGCGCTGACCGTCACCGCCGACTTCGAACAATTCTTCGTGCCTGACACGCTCGTGTCGTCGATCCAGCCCGCAGGCTGGATAAGAACGAACGACCAGATCAACGTCGCGCTGCAAAGGCATTTCGCGCTCGGCTGCGCGCAGGCGGGGATCGACATCGTGGCCGCCGCCGCCCGGGCAAAGGGCACCGACTGGATGTTAGCCGCCTCCGCCGTCCTCGAAGAAGAACTCAAGGCTTGCCGAGAAGCCACGGCCGACGTGCCCGAGGGTGAAGCGGCGACCACGGACCGGCTTCGCGCCCGAGCCTGGGCGATCGAACTTGCGGCGCGGTGCGCGCAAGCGGCGGTCGCCGTATCGAGTGGCAAGGCTAATAGCCTCGACCACCCTGCCCAACGGGTTTACCGCGAGGCGCTGGTGTACACCGTCTCCGCCCAGACGAGCGCGATCATGGAGGCCACCCTCGAGCGCCTCGCCCGACGCCCCTAGGCCCCGGGAGTACACTCGCGCCCGATGGCCACGGCACCGCGGATCACCGGCACGTTTCTCGACGAAATCACCCACGACATCCCGTCGCAGAACTGGGGCCCGGCCGACTGGCGCAAGGAGTTCGAGCTTTATCGCCAGATCGGACTCGACACTGTGATCATCATCCGCGCTGGCTACCGCAACCGGTGCATCTTCCCCGCGAAGTCGATCCCCGGCCTTCTGCCCGTCTACGACGATCTTGGGCGAATGTTCCTCGACCTTGCCGAAGAGTTCGGCCTCAAGGTGTTCTTCGGCCTCTACGATTCGGGCGTGTACTGGCTACGTCGCAGCTGGTGGAAGGAAGTCGAACTCAACAAGGGCTTGATCGACGAGGCGGCCAAGCGCTACGGAGGCAGCCCCGCGTTCGCCGGCTGGTATCTCTGCCACGAGACGAGCCGCAACGACGCCCACATCATCGAGCTGTTCAACCACCTCGGCGCTCACTGCAAGCAAGCGCTGGATCGGCCCGTCCTGATCTCGCCCTACCCGCAAGGTTCGAAGCAGTTCTCCCAGAGCGAGGCGCTCACTCTGGAAGAATCCTTCGACCATTGGGAGCGCATCTTTGCCGAGACCAAGGGCGCGTTCGATATCTGCGCCTTCCAAGACGGGCAGATTCAATACCACGAGCTGCAGGCCTTCCACGAAGGCATCGCGGCGCTCTGCAAGCGGCACGGAATTCGGATTTGGGCGAACGTCGAGAGCTTCGACCGGGACATGCCGATCAAGTTTCCGCCCGCCGATTGGCGGAACCTGCGTTTTAAGCTGGAGCAGGCGGCGACGGTGGCCGAAAAGTTGATCACGTTCGAGTTTCCCCACTTCCTCTCGCCCAATTCGTGCTATGCGGCCGCGCACAATCTGTTCGCTCGGTACCGCGAAGTCGCGCAACTTTGACGGGCACGATTTGCCGGGAGGCGTCGTATAGCCTGCCAACGACTCCTGGCGGACCATGTCCGCCTGCTCTGAAGGAAACAACGAAATGAAAACCCTCATCAAACCTATCGTTCTTGGCGCGGCGGGCCTTGCGCTGGCCGCCGGCACTCTCACCCTCACCTTGAGTTCGGCCCGCGCGCAGCAAGGCGACCCTTACCAAGGTGCGCCGGGCCGCCCCGAGCCGCCGATGGGCGACATGCAGCGCGGCGAGGGCCAGGGCCAGGGGATGCGCCGAATGGGCCCCGGCCAGATGATGGGCGGACCGCCCCCCGCCGCTATGATCGGCGACGAAGCCCACCTCTACGTGCTGCTTGGCGACCAGGTGTTCAAGCTCAGCAAGCACGACCTGAGGGTTGTGGCCCATGCCGGTTTGCATGCCGGGATGCGTCCGGGTGCGATCCCCCGCGGCGTCAAGGAGATCCCGCCCCGGTTCGAGGGCGGCGGCCGCACAGCGCCGGGCGACGAACCTGTTGGCGCGCCTGCCGAGCGGCCAGGCGGAAGCAACAGCCGCAGCTAGCCAACGGAAAAGAGGGGCGACGCCCGCGTGGGCGCCGCCCTCTTGCCAGCCGCCGAGGCGTCTAGAAGGCTTCGCGCATCTCCTGGTGCAATGCCCATGCCTGGCGCAACGCTGGTGCCGGGCTGCCCTTCCGCGTGGTCTTTGTCTTAGGGCGCTCCTCATTCGCCCCGCGCTGAAGCTGGCGCACCAGCCAATTCTTGGTCGCTTCGAGTTTCGTGAGGATCAGGCGCGTCTTGCGCCGTCTCCAGGCTCTGTCCCTTTGCGTCATCACAAGGTTCCTTTTTGGAAGGCCGGCTTCGCCCTTCACCCGTAAGACGGCGGGAACGCGGCGATCATGCTCCAAAAACCGGTAGATCTGCTGATTGAATGGGTGGGTCCCGGCCCTAGCAATGCCCGCCAATACCCGCAGGGGGTATATTGTTCGCCAATACCCCCAGAGGGTATGTCCTTGCTCTGGGGCGCTGCCGGGTCGCGGCCCGCCCTCTAGAACGCATGAAACAGGTCCTCACCTTCATCCAAAACGGCGGTCCGATGATGTACCCGCTGATCTTCTGCTCGGTGCTGCTCCTTGCCCTTGCGATCGAGCGCTTGATCGTGCTCCGGAAGGCGAACGTGGATGGCGACGAGCTGCTCGACGAGACCCGAACTCTCTACAAGCCGGGCGGCGATCCGTTTCCCGCCGCCGATGCCTGCGCCAGGCTCGGCGGGCCGATCGGGCGCGTGTTCGCCCGCGGCCTGCGCAACGCGCACCGAGCTCCCGATGCGATCGAAATGGCGATGGAGTTCGAAGCCGCCAACGAGCTGCCGGCGCTGGAAGCGAACTTGCCGGTGATGAAGACCATCGTCAACATCAGCCCGTTGCTCGGCCTTCTCGGCACGATCGCGGGGATGATCACCTCGTTCCGCTCGGCGGCGCAGGTCGGCCTGTCGAACCCGACTCAGATTCTCTCCGGAATCTCGGAGGCGCTCATTTCGACCGCGACCGGGATCAGCGTGGCGGTGCTCGGCTTCGTGCTCTACAACTACTTCGCCAACCAGAGCAAGAAGATCGTCGAGGACATCGAGTATTACGGCGCTGAGCTCGTCAACTACATCAGCGGGAGGGTGGACTGATGCCCGCGGCGATGCGCAAACGGATGCGGATAGCCCCACGGGGCCGCGTGGACGACCCCGAGATCATCGTGATTCCGATGATCGACGTGATGATGTTCTTGCTGTTCTTCTTCATGGTCGCCTCGCTTGCGATGGCGGTGCAGAACGGCATTCCCGTGAATCTTCCCAAGGCGGCAACGTCCCGGGAGCAGAACGCCCAGACGGTCACGATTACACTCCGGGCGGACGGCTCGACCTTCCTCAACACTGGCCGCGTCGAGATTGGGCAGTTGCAGGCAAAGCTCGCCGCGCTCGGGGTGACCCCGCGAACTTTCATCACGATCAACGCGGACGAGCGCGTGATCCTCGGCCGGGTGATCGCCGCGATGGACGAGGCGCGCAAGGCAGGGGTGACCAGCTTTGGCTTCGCCACCAATCGGAGATAGCGCATGAGCCGCCGCCGACGCCGCAAGAGCCCGCTACTTGGCCGAATTCTGCTGATTTCAGTTGCCGCCCACGTCGTTGCCTTGCCCATCCTGGCGCACTACGGCGCTCTCGAGAAGATCAGGTCGACGTTGGCCGAAGCTACGGTGAGCCTTGTTCAAGGGCCGGAAGAGGAGCACAGGGCGGAGAAGCAGGAAGAGAAGAAGCCGAAGAAGAGCGAGCGCAAGGGCGCAGGAGTCGGACATCGAACTCCTCTACCTCCAAACCCGAGCGCGCCCAAGATCGTGACAGCCGGGGCTGCGGGGGACGATAGCGGCGATACTCCCGCGGTCGAGAGCGGCACGGGAAGGGCAGGCGTCCTTCCCGCCGCATCTCCGCCTCCGGCGACTCCGCACGAAACCCCGGTCGAGCGGACTGTTCTCAAGCCGGCGGCGCCACCCGAAACGGTGCCTGCCCCCGCGCCCAAGCACGAGCCGATAATCGTCGATGCCGAACCTCTCGATCAGCCGCAGCCGACGATTCCAGACGACTTACGCGCCGAAGCGATGGAGCGCACGTTCGTCGCTGAATTCGTCGTCGGGCCGGACGGGCTGCCCAAGCAAGTGAGCGTGGTGCGCTCGACCGGGGTCGCCGAACTCGACGAGGCGGCCCTGCGGGCGGCGCGGCGATGGCGCTTTCGGCCCGCGACCAGCGACGGAGCGCCCACCGACGGGCGCATCCGGCTAAGGATCGAGTTCAAAGTCGAATGATCGGGCTAAGGGCATCCGCCTTGATTCTATGCGGGCTTCTTGCGTCGTTGGCGGTGGCATCCGGGCTTGACCGCGTGCGTTTCGTGCTCGTCGATCCCGTCACCCGCAGCCCGGTGCAAGGCTTCGTAACGGTGGAGTCACCCGGGCATCAACCCGCCGTGCTCGAGACGAGCCTGTTCTTCGCGGGCACGCCCGCGTTCGAGCCGGTCCCGTGGCGCGTGCTGCCCTTTGAAAGCGCGGCCCTGCCTTCGCTGGTCGTGACCATGCCCGTCGGCACCCAAGTGACCCTGCGCCAAGGCGAGCGACCGGTGAAGGAGATCGTGATCCGAGTCACCGCAAGCCGCCTGCGCCCAAACCAAGCCCCCCCGACATCCGGCAGCGTCAAGCGCGAGCGGAGCGAACTGACCAAATTCGTCAACACGTCCGCCGGCGACGCGAAAGCCCTGACCAAGGGCCAAAAGGGGGTGGCCGAGGACTCGGCCGGTCAGCAGCACGTGCGCGGCGAGCACACCGACATCACCTACGTGGTCGATGGCGTGCCCTTGCCCGATACCCTTTCGGGCAGGCAAGGCTCGGTGGTCGTGCCTTCGACGATCGAGAGCCTTGAGATTCTCACCGGTGGCTTTCCGCCTGAATTCGGCGGGCAGACCGCCGCCGTGCTCAACATATCGACCTTGCCGGGGGCGCGACATCCGAAAGGCGATTTCAGCCTACAAGGCGGGGGCTTTCAGACCGTGAACGGCGAACTCACTCACGAAGGCCCGGTAGGCGAGCGCACGAGCTACGTGTTCGATCTGTTTTCGACGCGGACGGCGGTGGCCTCCGAGCCTCAAGCGCCCGACGTTCAGGCTGCCCACAACGCAGGGAGCAGCGAGGGCGCGTTCTTCAAGCTGAGATCCCGGCCTTCGGATCGCGACACCTGGACGCTCACCTTGAGCAGGGGAGTCGACGGTGCCCAAGCTGGAAACCGCACCGGCTTGCCCGCCCAATTCGCCAGCTCGGGTCAGGGCTTCGGCTTTCTGGGCCTACGCAATGCCGATGGCACTCGACCCGACGTGACCCCCGACACGCAAAGCCTGCTGGGCGCCGCTCCATTGCTCATGCCGACTCAAGATGCTGCCGGACAAGACATCTTCCAACACGAGGTCAGCGAGTTCGCCACCCTGTCCTGGCAACGTAAGCTGGCCTCCGAGTCGAGCCTTCAGCTCGCCCTCACGCTGCTCCACTCCGGCCAGGATGTCGAAAACCACAACCCCGCGGTCGACGTCATGAACCTGCCCGTCGATGGACCGATCGACTTCAACCCGGACGCCCATCGCAACGTGCACCACGCTCAACTGGTCGGCACGTTGGCGCGGAAGGTTGGGCCTCACCAACTGAAGTTCGGCTTTCTGCTCGATGCGCAGAGCGGAAACGAGGCGTATCGCATCGCGCCCGCCAACCAACTCGCCCTCGACGCCCTTGCCGCGCTCGATTCGTCGCTCGTCCCCGCTGGCTCTGCGTCGGCCGGTCTGGACATCGACGGCAACCCGGTGTACACCCCGGCGTCCGGTGCGGTGCCCTCCCTTGCCGTGCGCCGCGTTGGGAGCTACAAGGCGCTTTACGCACAGGACACGTGGCAGCCGCCTGGGCGCTTGATCGCAAACTATGGACTTCGCGCCGATTGGTTTTCGCAGAGCCAGACGCTCGGTCAGGCCGACGTCCACGCGTACGAGCTTTCTCCCAGGGTCAATCTAGCCTATCGGCTGAACGGCCGCGCGGGGCTGCACGGTTCGTACGATCGCCTGTTCAATACACCGCCGCTCGCCCAAGGGGCGATCATCGGACAACCGCTCCAGCCGGAAACGCTGGATCAATACGATCTCGGGCTCGATTACCGGCCCGGTGAGGGGCGCTCGCTCGGCATTGCCTACTACTACAAGCGGATTCGCAACCAGGTGGACGTGGGCCTTCTCGTTCCCGGCAGCCAGATCGGCCTGTACTCGGGGGTGAACTTCGCCGAAGGCGCTGTCCACGGCGTGGAAGTCTCCTACGAGCTGGCTGGCAAGAAGGGGCTCGGCTGGGATGGCTACCTCAACTATTCGCTTTCCGCCGCCAAGCCGAACGGTGTGGACAATACGGGCGCCGACGTACCCGATTACAACGACCACGACCAGCGCCACACGTTGGGGACCGGGCTCGCCTACTCGTGGGCGGGCGGCGCAACGATGGCTGCCACCTTGCAATACGGCAGCGGCCTTGCGAGCAGCATCGTGCCGCCTTCTACCGGCCGCACGCCCCGCACCCAGGTCGATCTTCGCGCCACGACAGGGGATCGCCTGTTTCGCGGCCGCGGGGGCATCGGCCTCGATATTGACAACCTATTCGACACCCGCTCTGTGATCAACTATCAGTCGGCGTTCAGCGGTACGCGCTTCCAGACCGGCCGGCGGCTACTGCTCTCAGCAAATCTGAAGCTGTAGCGCCCTGCCAGTGGGGGTACCGCCGGAAGCCCCCGCGAAGGTAATCTCTCAACCTGGCGGCCGGGCATCTCTCGCTCCCGCTGGAACTCCTATGAGCAAGACCTTCGCGATCCTGGGTAGCGGCATGCAAGGCACCGCCGCCGCCTTCGACCTAGCCAAATTCGCCAGCCCCGACAAGATCGTCATGGGCGATGTCAGCCTCGCGCAGGCTCAGCACGCCGCCCACCGCGTCAACGCGCTCGTCGGCGAGGCGTTTTGCGAGCCGCGCCAGGTCGACGCTCTCGATTCCACCGCCCTGCACGGTTTCCTCAAAGATGTCGACGTGCTCCTCAGCTGCGTCCCCTACTGGATGCATCCCAAGATCGCGGCGGTCGCGGTCCAAACCGGGACCCACATGCTCGACCTGGGCGGCAACACTGAGGTGACGCTCGAAACGCTCGCGCTCGATGCCAAGGCCAAAGAGGCGGGCGTAAGCCTCGTGCCCGACACCGGTCTCGCCCCCGGCCTCGTCAACAGCATCGGCCTCTACCTCCTGGAGCATCTGGACAAGGCGGAGACGATAAAGCTTTATTGCGGCGTGCTCCCCCAAAATCCCCAGCCGCCATTCAACTATAAGCTCACGTTCAACGTCGAGGGGCTGGTGACCGAGTACGACTTCGAGGCCGTGGCCCTGCGCAACGGCGAGATCGCGATGATCGAAACCCTCACCGAACTTGAGGAGCTTCACATCGAGGAGCTCGGCAAGATGGAGGCGTTCGTCACCTCCGGCGGCACGAGCACCGCGCCCTACTCGCTCCAGGGCAAGGTGGATAACTACGAATACAAGACTATCCGCTATCCCGGCCACTGCGAGCTGGTCAAGGTCTTCAAGGATTTCGGTTTCTGGAGCCCGGCGCCGATCGAGATTGGCGGAAGCCAGGTCGTTCCGAGGCAGCTGTTCTACAAGGTGTTCGGCGATGCGCTCAGCCGGTTCGAGGACCAGGACCTCTGCGTGGTTCGCGGGGTCGGACTCGGCACGAAGGGGGAAGAGCGCGTTCAGCTTCAGGTCGATATCTTTGACAAGCAGTGCGACAAGACGGGCTTTACGAGCATGGAGCGCCTGACCGGCTTTTCGATGGCGATCCACGCGATCGAGGTCGCGGAAGGGCGGGTTGCCGCTGGGGGCGTGCGGTACGAGGACTCGATGACCGGCACCCGGTTCCTGGAAGAACTGCGCCGCCGAGGCATCCATGTGAAGTTCTCGGAAGAGCCGCTCGATTCTCCGGTCCGGGCCTGATTTGGTGTGGGGCGGTGGGCCGCTGGTCGGCCACCGTATTCCCGGCGCGGCGGCTGTATGATGAGAACGGTGGGTTGGGTCCCGCAGGGGCTCGTCATGCCCGACCCGGATCGGTCTGGTAGGAACGTGAGGTGGGAGTTCGTAGATTGAAAGGTAAGCCGAGGCGAATAAGTCATCGGCGTGGGGGCAATGCCTCGCTGGAACATGCCTCGGCCTACCCCTGGTGCCGAGGCTATCCTGCTCGTCCCCAGTGAGTGCGTTGACGGGTGTCGGGACAGAAAAGAGATGAGGGAAGATGGGAATAGCAATAGAGCCTCGGCACTCAGGTGTGCCGAGGCATCGAAAACACCGATAGTTCCTCTCTGAGAGGTGTTTAGAGGCGACTACTGTGGCCCACCACCCAACGAGTATGGAGAGCGAGCTGCGAGACTGGGCGTTTGTGCATGGCAGCAGCATCGCCATTCGCGATCTGGGATACTTCCCGTCGTTCCACGATGCTCTCGTTCTCAGGGCGGAAATCGCCCTACCGCATTCGGTCGCAATTGAATTCAGGTGCGAGGATAACTCTCTCCTAGTACCTCCGGATCGCGATCCCCCGTTTCGCTTTTGTCGTCTCGTTTTCAAGGGCATTCATACCGCGAAGTTGAACCTCACGGAGAACTGGGTGTATAGATTCAACATAGAAGGCTTGCCGGAAAGCGGCGCCGTGCACGCTCTTGTGGTGCTGTCTGATGGTGAAGGTGAGATAGATCTCGAGGCGGATGCCGTATGCGTGGAGCTTTGGCGTGCTGCTCAAGCCGACGATCCCGCCTTCCGGAACTTTAAATTCACCCATGTGCAACTCACATTCAACGCGAGCGGCTTTGCGTCGCACTTGAGCGAGGGGGAATAGTGTTAGCGCCGTCGCTGCCATCGTATCGCGCGGCACACCTCGTCGGGTGCAGCCTCTCCGGCCTCCTGATGTTCGCTCCAAGCGGTGCCCAGGCGACGGCCCGCGGGGCTCAAGCCTGATTCGCTGGCTGCCGCGACCCCAACAGGCCAGCGGGCGCAGCCCCCTCTAGTAATGGCTCCATCGGGGGGAGGGCGGGTATAGTAGCCCTCGCTATGACCGCGATCCTTTCTGGCCTCCGCTGAGGCCCCGTCTCGCCCCCCGGCTGCCGCTTATGGCCGCCTCGTGACCGGTAAGGATCGATGTTTCCCAAGCAAGTTCTCTCTATAAGCGCGTTTCGGGCCCTGTGGCTCGGCCAGGCGATCTCCCAGCTCGGAGATTCGTTCTACTACGTGGTCAACGCCTTCATGATCAAGAAGCTGACCGGCTCGGCCGCCATGGTCGGCTTCAACGGCGTGCTCGAGTGCCTGCCGTTCCTGCTGATCGGCCCGTTCGCGGGCGTGCTCGCCGACCGGCTCGACCGGCGGCGCATCATGATCGCCTCCGATCTCGCCTGCTTCCTGACTCTTCTCGGCCTTGGCCTCGTCGTGTTCCTGCGCCCCGTGCCCCCGGTCGAGGCGATCCTCGCGACCTCGGCCCTCATGTTCATCGCGCGCAGCTTCTTCCTGCCCTCGAAGAATGCGGCTATCCCATCCATCGTGCCCCAAGACCTGCTGCTCAAGGCGAACGCGGCGAGCGCGTTCACCCAGAACTTCGTGCCGATGATTGGGCTGGCGCTCTCGGCGGGCGTGCTCGGGATTCTCTATTCGATTTCGACGACCTGGTTCTTCCTCAGCGCGATCCTCGTCAACTCGCTTTCTTTCCTTGGTTCGGCCCTCTTCGTGCGGCAATTGCCCGCCCTAAGGGCTGAGCGCACCGATAGGCCCAAGTCCGCGATGAAGGAGCTGAGGGCCGGCCTCGGCTACGTGCGTCACAACCATTTGCTCAAGCTGCTCGTGATCCAGGGCGCGCTCATCAACCTCATGGTCGCGCCGTTCTTCGTTGCCTACGTCGCCGCGAACGAGGCTTGGTTTGGGGGCAAGCCGCAGACCCTAAGCTGGCTGGAGTTCACATTCTTCGCCGGCATGATCGGCGGTAGCGTCGCGGTCGGCGCGATGAAGAGCAAGCGAGTGGGCGCGCCCTACATGATCGGGCTGGCCGTAGTCGGCCTGACGGTGGCGGCGATGGGGTTGGTAAAGAGCTTGCCCCTTTGGGTCGTCTGGAACTTGCTTGCGGGATTGGGCCTGCCGTTTGCCCAGATTCCGGTTCAGAGCTACGTGCAGGCGACGGTGCCCGACGCGTTTCGCGGCCGCGTGCAGAGCGTTTTCTCGATGGCGGGGATCGGAATGCAGCCGCTCGGGCTGGCGCTTGGCGGCGTCATGGTGGATCGGATCGGCTTGGTGGCCAGCTTCCTCGTGATGGGGCTTGGCATGTCCGCGCCCCTCTTGATCGGCGCGCTCGATCACGACTTTCGCTCAGCGCGGCTGCCCGAACACGAGGCGCCTTACGACGTGGCGGGCGACCCGGTTGCCGCGAGCTAGGCGGTCGATTCGACGAAGTTGGCGATCAGCCGCATTCCGTCGCCGGTCAGGACCGACTCGGGATGGAACTGCACGCCCTCGATCGGGAGAGCTTCGTGGCGGATCGCCATGATCTCGCCGTCTTCTTCCGCCTCGGCGGAAATCACGAACCCGACCGGGGGCGATTCCCGGGCGACCACCAACGAGTGGTAGCGCCCTGCGACGAGAGGGTTGGCGACGCCGCGAAACACGCCGAGGCCGTCGTGGCGCACCCGCGAACTCTTGCCGTGGATGATCCGGCCCGCCCGACGCACCGTGCCGCCTGCCGCCTCGCCGATAGCTTGATGCCCCAGGCAGACGCCAAGGATCGGGATGCTCCAGCGCGAGCCTGGCCTCAGCGCCCGCTGGGCTAGCTTCAGGCTCACGCTGGACTCTTTCGGCGTGCAGGGGCCGGGAGAAAGCACGATGCCCGCCGGCGCAAGCGCCTCGATCTGCTCAACCGAGATCGCGTCGTTGCGGCGCACCTCCACCTGCACGCCGCACATCCCCACGTACTGCACGAGGTTATAGGTGAACGAGTCGTAGTTGTCGATGACGAGAATCATCCGCCTCCGATTACACCCTAGCGGCGGCGCGACGTTCGCCCTGCCCGAAGCGTATACTCAGATCGGAGACGACAACATCCCCGTCCGGGCAGCGCCGGACTGTTGGACTCCCGGGCCTCGCATACGAGAGCAAGGCGAGCCCGCTTGGCCGGCCCGATCGGCCGCATAAGAGAAAAATGTATCAGGCGCCGCTCCCTAAAGAGCTTGCCGAGCTTGTCCCCGAGGAGGCCGACGGGCGGATTCGCGCCGCAAGGGCCAAATTGGGCCGCCGGCTGATGATCCTCGGCCACCACTATCAGCGCGACGAGATCATCCGCCACGCCGACCTCAGGGGAGACAGCTTCAAGCTGGCAAGCCACGCGGCTTCGCACCCGGAGGCGGAGGTTATCGTGTTCTGCGGCGTGCACTTTATGGCGGAGAGCGCGGACATCCTCACCGCCGACAGCCAGGCCGTCGTTCTGCCCAACCTCGCGGCGGGGTGCTCGATGGCGGACATGGCCAACATCATTCAAGTCCGCAATTGCTGGCGTCAACTCGAGGAGGCGCTGGGGGGCGTCCGTACCCTTTCCTCCATCGAGGGCAGTGGCCCCATCGTCGTGCCCGTCACTTACATCAACTCGGCCGCGAACCTCAAGGCCTTCGTTGGGGAGCGTGGAGGAACCGTCTGCACTTCCAGCAATGCGCCGGTGGCGGTGCGTTGGGCGCTCGACAAGGGTGACAAAGTGCTGTTCTTCCCCGACCAGCACCTCGGTCGGAACACGGGCGTTAAGCTGGGCTACGATCCGGAACGGGACATGTGCTTGTGGGATCCGTTCAAGCCGCTGGGCGGGAACACGGTGGAACGGCTTCAAGAGGCGCGGTTTCTGCTTTGGAAGGGGCACTGCTCGGTGCACAGCCGGTTTACGGTCGCCCAAATCGCGGACGCGCGCCGTCGCCACCCCGGAGTGAGGGTCATCGTCCACCCCGAATGCGAACTCGAAGTGGTGCGGGCGAGCGATATGAACGGCTCGACCGAAACGATCATCCGCGAGGTCACCGCAGGCGAGCCCGGCAGCGTCTGGGCGGTGGGCACCGAGATCAACTTGGTTCACCGACTCTCGCAGGAAAACCCAGACAAGACCGTGTTCTGCCTCGACCCAGATGTTTGCCCGTGCTCGACGATGTACCGCATCCACCCCAGTTTTCTCTGCTGGTCGCTGGAGCGGCTTGTCGAGGGGGAAGTGGTCAATCAGATCGTAGTCCGCGATCCCGTGCGCCACTTTGCTCGCGAGGCGCTCGACCGTATGCTGGTTCTCGCCTAGACCTTGTGTTCGGATAGCTCCCGGCCCTGAGTCTGGTTCTTCTCGACCCATTCGCGCCATTGAGGGGGCACGTCGCTATCCACGAAAATCGCGGTGACCGGGCACTCCGGCTCGCAAAGGCCGCAGTCGATGCACTCGTCGGGGTTGATGACGACCATGTCCGCCGTCTCGTAAATGCAGTCGACCGGGCACACGGTCATGCATGACTTGTCCTTGACGCCGATGCAGGGCTCGGTCACGACGTAGGGCAATCAATCACCTCGGAAGGCTTCGATTCTAGCATACGCTCGCCGCTTCAATTGTGCTTCAAAGCACCTGCCAGGAAAGTGCGTGACCACCAAGCGCCAACTTCGGGCGTTCGCTTGTTTTGGCGCGCCAGCGCGAGCAGGCCGGCGAGGAACGTTTCGGCCAGGAGAGCGACTGGCCCCGGTTGGAGGTCGCCTCGCGTCATCGCCTTGACGAGAACCGAATAGAGCGGGCCATACGCCGATTGCAAGTAGGCGGCGTGAGCTTGCTCGCGGCTCTCCTGCCTGGCAAGGGCGGCCCCATCCTTCATCACCTGTCGCAGGTCGAAATCGAGGTTCGCCAGCAGGGCGCTCGAATACAGCTCGAGGGCGGCCTGAAGCCCTAGCGCGGGATTGGCAGCGGGGGCGAGCGAGGCTTCGAGGCCTTCCAGCTTCGTGGTGGCCCACGAAAGATAGAGCCCTTCCTTGTCCCCAAAGTGGTGGTAAAGCGTTGGCGCCTGCACGCCCGCCCGGGCGAGCACTTGGGCGACCCCGACGCGATCATAGCTGCTCTCCGCGAATTCGGCCTGAGCCGATTCCAGCAGGCGCTCCTTTCCTCCCACTCTCGCCATGCCCGCCAATATTATGATCGCTATACTGGTGGGTTTTGCGCCTTCGTGCGTGAAGGTTTCGGGAATTGAGCCACAATAGAGACTGAGCGGCAAGCCCGCACGTAGAAAGGGGCAACCGACCCTATCGGAGCTAAGAAATGATCACGATGACGCCTCGCGCAGTATGCGAGTTGAAGGATCTGATAATGACCCAGGGGAAGCCCAACGTGGCGTTGCGCGTTTGGGTGGCAGGCGGCGGCTGCTCAGGCTTATCCTATGGCATGGCGCTCGACGACGGCCAGCCCGAGCAGGCCGACAGCGTGTTCGAACAGGACGGCATCAAGATCGTGGTCGACGGCCTCAGCCTAGGCTATATGTCCGGAAGCCAGGTCGACTTCGTCGACGACGCGCTCGGCGGGGGCTTCAAAATTGAAAACCCGAACGCCACCAAGACCTGCGGGTGCGGCTCCTCATTTGCGACTGAAGGGGACGAAGGCGCCTCGGGATGCGGCAGTTGCGGCTGCCACTAGGTCGAGCCGTTAGGCTAAGAGATTAGGCGGTCGGCTTGGCGTTGAAAGGCAGCGTGCACCAGGGCAGCGACCACGGTGCGTTCCTCGTGCCCTCTCGGGCGAAGCTTGACACCAATTGCGAAGAGTCCTGAGCCGTTTGCGGGCTGGCAATACCGTACTTCGCACCGCAGGGGAAGCTGCTTAGCCTCTTCGGTCCCGATCTGGATCAGCCCCTTCGCTCCGGCCTCAGCCTCGCCACGCGCCCGAATCTGCAGCCCCCCCAATCCTATTTCGATGATAACTGCGCGGATCGGATCGGCTTCGCCATCCAGCCACAGGAGCGCGTATTCAAGCGCTTCGTAGCGCGGATGCTTTCGCTGGTCGCCTTCGGTCTTCTTACTCGGCATAATTGCTCCTTCCCCTAGGCGGCCAGATCGGTTGGCGCATGCCAGAGGAGTCCATCTCTCTCGACGATTGAGGCGAGGATTTCGACGATCTTGGCGTCGAGCTTGCCTGCCGCCGCATCGGCGCGCAGAATTTCAAGCGCGCGGTCTGGGTGGATGCCGTCGCGGTAAGCCCGGTTCGAGGTCATCGCGTCGAAACAATCCGCCACGCTCGATATTCGCACCAGAAGGGGGATCTGATCAGCAGTCAGTCCGTCGGGATAGCCGCTGCCATCGAGCCGCTCGTGGTGCCACACAACGATGGGCATGCATGACTGGAACAGCGGGATGCCCTGGATCATCTGCAGCCCAATGACGGGGTGCTGCTTGACGATCGTGAACTCCTCGTCTGTCAAGGGGCCAGGCTTTGTGAGGATCGCGTCCGGCACGCCGATCTTGCCGATGTCGTGGATCAGGGTCGCCCGGCCAAGGTCGCGAAGCTCAGACTCGCTTAGCTCCAACACTTCGCCAATCAGCAGGCTATAGCCCATCACGCGGTTTGAATGACCCGCAGTGTAAGGATCCTTGGCCTCCTCGGCCTTGACGAGGGAGTGCACCATCGCCTGAAAATTCTCTTCCAGGTCGGAGAGGGCTTCGTGAAGCTGAACGTTCTTGGCCAGTACCTCACGGCTGCGCTCCTCGAGCTGCTGTTGTGATTTGACCCTTCCGGTGACGTCGATCGCAAATCCAAGAATGTGCTCGAAGCGGCCTCCCGGGTCGAACTGCGGGACACCGCGTGCTTCCATGTATCGCACGTCGTCGTTACCGAAGATTAGGCGGTACTGACACTCCCACGCCTCTTGTCTTCGCTCTGCGTCGCGCAATCCGGTTACGAACTTGTCGCGATCCTCCGGGTGCAGCGACCGCACGAGAGCCGGTGTCCGCTCTTCGGTGGGAACGCGCTGGGTCTGCGTGTCCCATAGCTCGTTCGTATAGCGCAAGCTGCCGTCGCGGAACGTGAACAGGCCGGCGGGAACGTTGTCGGCCACCTGCTGGTACGCGCCCTGGTGACGCTCGCTGTCGAGCTGGGCATGTATTAACTCTTGCTGTTGACCTGCCGCCGCTCTCACCATGATGAGCGAGCCAAGCGCGAGCATGCTAGCCACGCAGAAGGCAATGCTCAGGCTCTGGTTCCGCGTGTTCAGGGTTGCTTGCAGGTCGTCGCGAATCGTGGCCTCGGATTCCAAAGACTGTTGAAGCTCGACGAGCGCCTTCCGGAACGGTTGCTCCGCAAGCGCCGACCTTCGGTTGTTCGTTGCGAGTTCAAGTGCCTCGAGGACAGATCGCATTTCCATTTGCAGCGCGCGCCGCTTGAGTGTCGCGGTGGCCTCCGGGGACGTCTCACCCGCAAAGATCATTCGCTCGATGGATGTGCGCATCGTCTCAAGCTGGTCGCTCCGGCGCAGTGAGGCCGCCAACTGAGTCTGTGCTTGCGCCTGCGCGAGGTATCCGTAGACTCCGCTGATGAGGACTATCATCGTGATGCCAGCCAGGATCAATTCGAGCACCGTGGCCCTCATAAGGGGGGTCGAGGCCGAGAGGCTCTTTAGCCACGGTTGCAGCGGCTTCGAACGGGTGAGGTGCCGGGTGACAGCGATTGCCGATAGGCAACCGAGCAAAGCTACAGTTGCGAAGGTTAGCCACAGGACGTCGCCAAGGCTCGCCAACGTCGAGACGGCGGTCGCGGTGTCTTGGTCAACCCCGAGGAGAGCAACGACCTTGCCCGAGGAGTCCTTGATCGGGCTGTACGCGGCCAGGAACGTTCCTCGATTGTCGGACATCAAGATCGGCTCGACCGCGGTCTGGCCCGATACGAAGGCGCGGTGGGCCGCGCTCGTCGGGCGCGTGAAGCGGGACAGCACCGGCCGCCGGCGGGGCCCGAACGAGGCATCCAAGACATACTCGAATCCGTAGCGCGTCGGGACTAGCGTGTAAACCTCTCGCACCTGGCGGAGATCGGCTCGAATGTCTGCGACCTGCACCTGCATTCGAGCTAGGCGTTGCGGGTCCGCCGCTTTCGGTTGGCCGATCGTCTTGTGGGCGTCGCCGTCTACCTGCATCGCGGCCAGATTGGCGAGCGTGGAGAGTTGCTCTCGGCTCGTTGCATCCGCGTGACGGAGGGTGATGACCAGCACCGTGGCGCCGGCCGCGAGCCCGGTGATGGCAAACGCGGCCAAGAGCATGAGGCCGAGGCGAACTTGGGGGCTCTGGCGCAGAATACTTGGCATGCCGATCCACTACTAGGTATCGGCTGGCCCTACGGGCTTCTCAACGAGCCTGGCCCTATTTCTTCAGGCTGGTGATGATCACGTGCCCCGTCGCTGGGTCAAACTCAACCCGAACGTTCAGGGCATCGCGGATGAAGCTTAGCGGAACGATCGTTCGCCCCTTCTTAAGGTAGGGCGCGAGTTCCATCTCCACCTCACGCGAGTCGATGCGCGCAAGGCGGTTGCCGACGCGCACCCAAACGGTTCTGCCCTCCGTGTTCGCGGTGACTGTCTTGGTGCTCGCCTCCCAATCGATCTTGCCGCCCTGATGCTCTACCAAGTGCCGGAAAGGAGTGACCGGCACGCCATCCTGAACCGTCGGCTGCACGTCGAAGGCGACGCTGTGCCCGTTGAATAGGATTGCGTACGCTCCGAAGTTCGGCAACTTGACTCCGGGCTCTACCGCGACGAACGGGTTAGCCGGCTTCGGGGCGGCTGGAGGAAGGACGATCGCCCGCGTGGCGACGACGGCCGGGGTCGGGCTGAGCTTTGGCTCGGCATGTCTAGGCGTGGCCAGCGCGATCGCGGGGGGTGCTGGGGTCAGCTTGACGCCCGACGACGCCGATGCGGGCTGAGGCGCGACCACCGGATTCGCCAACGTGACGATCAAGGGTGCGACCGCGGTGATGGGCGGCGGCATCGCGGCCATGACTGACGGCGAGACGCGGATCTCGATGATTCCAGGGCTTGACCGGAATGCAGACGGCATCGGAACGGCGCGCGCTACAAATGATGGGAGAGTCGGCTCCAAGGTCGGAGCGACGCGAGTACCGGTTGGTGTCAGATTGCGGAAGCCGGCCGCCACGCTTGCGGGAAGAGCCATCGCCTTGAGATCGCTGGCAGCCACAAGAACGGGGGTCGGGTTGGCGGCGAGGGTACCGAGCAGAACCGGTGCCAATGCGGTTAGCGCGGGCTTGGCCGCTACCGCACTGACAGTTGCGGGAGCTATCCGGATGTTCGCTGCGCCGGTCAAAGCAGGAATCTGGGTCGGATTCGGCGACTGGGCAAGGGGAGTCGGTGGCACGATGCTGCGGGCGAGCGGCGGATCGATCAATCGTTCCGTACGTCCGCCCGGATTGTTGACGAACACCCGAATCTTGCGCGTCTTGTGTGTGTCGCTCGAATCGTCGACGACCCAAGCCTCGACCTCGTGCCAACCATTGGGCTCTCGGCCGGTGTCCCACAAATACGCGTAGGGCGGGAAGTTCGTCATCAGCTTGAATTGGCTGTCGACGAAGAAGCTCACATATGTGTTGCGAAGTTCCTTGCCAAAGCCCACCTTGATTTCGATAGGGCCCTGGACCGTTGCGCCCATTTTGGGTGTGCTTAGGAAGACGGCGGGCCTGGATTGCTCGCTCGTCACGACGGAGCGCTGGGATCCCACCAAGTTGCCCGTCTTGTCGAAGAGCCGAATTTCGATCTCGTTGTCGCCCTCCTGCAGGCTGGTGAGATTGATCTCGAAATTCGTTTCGCCCGAGCCCGAAGCGGGACTGAGCGTGCGCGTCCCGACGCTGACCCCGTTCAGCTTGAGCTCCGCGAGGGCCGCCATCGCTCCCGCGTAGCGCACTGTTATCGTGGGGCTGTTCAAGGCTCGGTCGATCTTGATCGTGGCATCGCTCGCGCTTGCAAGCGCTCCGCTGTGAATGGCGAAAAGTCCGGCCAGAAGGCCAAGGCTGCGCAATGGTCGCCTAGTGATCTTCATCGTTCCCCCACGCTCCCCTACGTTCGACGTCCCTCTCATCTTACACGAGCTACGCCCGCTTGGGGCGATTCCCTATGGTTGCGACGCGCCCCGGCACTTAGTCGGTTCGCGTCTAGCTCTCAGCCACGTCGGCGTGCTCTCCCGCGTGTTCTTCCGCGTGTTCATCGGCGTGTTCTTCGGCGGCGGGCTCGGTCGCAACCTCGGCATCTTCATCCAACTCCTCACGTCCGAGGAAGCCTTTCAGCATGCCCAAACGTTCGCCGATCGTCGCGCCTCCCGAGGCGAAGCCGCGCCTGCCGATCGCCTCGTCGAAATCCTCGTCCTCGCGGCCCCTGCGTCCGCCCTTCTTTGCAGACTTGCGCTTTCCGCCTACACCGCGACGATCCCCGCCGCGATCGTCGTCGACGGGCCGGAACGTGGCCTCGGTAGCGGCGCCCCGATCGAGCGAGGGGCCGCCGCCGATCGCACGAATGCTCAGCACCATGCGCCGTTCATCCGGTCGCAAATCGATGATCTGAACTTGCACTTCCTGGCCCGCTTCGACCACCTCGTCTGGCCGCTTTACCCGGCGGTTTGAGATTTCGCTCAGCGGCATGAAGGCCTCGGCCCCCTCCGGCAAACGGATGAAGGCGCCGCTTTGGACGAGCCGCCCGACAGTTACGGTGAGCCGCTGCCCGACGGTGTAATTCTGCCGAATGAGGTTCCACGGATCAGGCAGAACCTGGCGATGTCCGAGGCTGATCTTGCCCGCTTCTGCGTCGAGCCGCAGGACCATTACCTTGATCTTCTGTCCCTCTTTGAACATCTCGCGCGGATGGTTGATGCGCATCCAGCTCATCTCCGAGATGTGAAGCAGACCATCGACGCCGCCTAGGTCGACGAACGCGCCATAGTCGGTCAGCCTGCGCACGGTTCCGTCGAGCACGTCGCCGGGAGCGACGTTGTCAAACAGATCGCGCCTGGCGCTCACGCGGCGCTCTTCCTCGGCCTGACGGTTCGAGAGCACCACCTTGCGGCGGTCGCGGTCGATCTCGATCACCCTGAGTGGCAACGTCTCCCCGACAAAGCGCTCGATATTGCGCAGCTTGCCGTTGCCGACGTGTGTTGCGGGCACGAATCCGCGCACTCCGACATCGACGCTCAGTCCGCCCTTCACACGGTCCACAACCTGAGCGTTGAGCACCGACTTCGTTCGGAACGCCTCCTCGATGCGGTCCCAAATCTCCTCGAAGTCGGCACGCTTCTTCGAGACGATCGGATTGCCTTCTGCTCCCTCGGGGCGGATGACGACCACTTGGATCCGGTCACCGATGTTGAAATGGTCCTGCGC
>JACOSL010000010.1 GCA_016179045.1 Fimbriimonas ginsengisoli
CCGTCCGCTCCAGCGGGAATTAGAAGTGGCGCGGGCCTCCCGGCCTGCGACTAACTGGCGTTCTTAACGCAGGCAGACCTGGAGGTGACTGGGAAAACTACGTGGCAGGCAAGAATGTGGGAAGAAAATCGTGCCGCAGATAAACGCGGATAAACGCAGATTGAGAACAAAATGCTCATCTGCGTTAATCTGCGTTCATCTGCGGCCGAAATTTATTCCTTCACAGCTTTGCGACCTACCTAATACGTCAGCCGCAGCACCCCCGCCGCATCCGCCATCGACTGTCCGTTCGGCGACAACGAGATCACCCCGCCGTTCACCGACGCGTTGTATCCGGTATTCGGCACCAGTCCCGCGATGTATGCGGTATGGGTGCCCGCCGGAGCCGGCAGCGCCGTTGAGGCAAGCGCCGGGTTGGCGTTCACCGGGAAGTAGACCACCGTGCTCCCGAACGCCGTGCCGTCGAACGCCGTCCCCGACGCGCTCTGCAGGTACGACGCCGCGACCATCTGCGCTCCCGCGTCCGCGCCCTGCAGCACGTTCAGGAAGCGCGTGTTCGACGGGTTGCTCGGATCCTGAGCCGTCAGGATGAACGCCATGGGCTCCTGGTCCGCCAGCGGCTGCATTTGGGACGCGCCGTTGAAACTGCTGTAGGTGACGTTCTGCGGCAGCAGCGTCTGCAGGAACAACTGCTGGCCGCTCGGCAGGGTGTCCTTCACGGTGTGGCCGTTGATCGCCGGCGGCGCCACCAGGCTCAGGCTGAACTGCTTGAACAGCCCCGTCTGGTTTGTAGTGGCGCGATCGTAGACCACGATGTAGTCGGCGTTCAGCCAGAAGATGGAGCGCGTCGCCTGTGTCACGTCCACCACTGAGTTGGCCGGCGTCCACACGTTCGGCTTGTTGTACAGGTTGGTCAGGTCGCTGTTCGCAAACACGTATCCGGGACCGGAGCTCATCGAATTGATGGGGTCGCCGGCGTTCACGCCCTCCATCCACTGGCTACCGTGCTGCCACGCCGGCAGATCGACGCCCTGCCAGTTGATGGTCGAGCACGCGGTGCACCAATTCTGCAGCGAAAGCGTGTTGTGGAAGGTCGTGGTTTCGCCGTTCCCGCCATTCGTGTTGTCGTAGTTGCTCAACTCCTTGGTAAGGAACTCGCCCTTGCGGAACAGCCCGAATTCGCCCGACGCGCCGTCCTGGTGATTGATCGAGATCCAACTGGCCCGGTAGTCGAACATGGTGCCGCTCGGGCTCCAGTCGGTGTGCGCCACGATGCGGCCGGCCGGTGGGTCGTAGAACA
>JACOSL010000007.1 GCA_016179045.1 Fimbriimonas ginsengisoli
GCCGCGCCTCCGGCCGACGCAAGGTGAAGATGCGGGAGGGGCAAGCGCCGTCGTGCCCGGGGCAAATGCCTCCAGACGGACCGTCTGGAGGCATGGATCGGAGGGCGAACCGCAGGCTGAGGTCGCCCCGCAGCTCGCGGGCCTGGAGCCCAACGCGTTCGGCGGCCTTGTGGGGCCATATCGGTATCAGTTCGAAGGCGAGGACGACTTGCTTCACTTGATCGTGGTGCGGCGCGACCTGGGCGCCCTCGAGCCGGAGGAAGGGCAGTCGGTGGCGGCGTTCTTGCTCGAAGGCGTTCCCCAATCGCTCATCTGGCTGAAGCCCGCGCGACTTAGCCAGCATTTTTACCTGGGACACGACGTGTTGCTCGAATCGCTGACGCTGTAGGCGCTCCACGCCTCGGGCGAATTTTCTGAAATCGCCGTAAGATGGGGTGTGCGCCGTAAGGGTCTCCTCTTTGCCGCGACCGCGATAGTCATCATTGGCTTGGCGACCTGGCTCGTGATGCGTGCAGGTCCATCTCGAATGGCAAGGCTTCACGAGGATTTCCAAGAGCAGATTCGACTTGCCCGAAAAGAGGGGCTTGCTACCGAGCCTGCCGATCTAGACCGCCTAGGCTTTGTGCCGGACGACCAAAACGCCGCTCCCCTTTACAATGCTATATTCAAAAAAATAGCCGCCGAACCTTGGGGGGCCAAGACGGCCTTGTGGAGACACGACGCGATGCGGCCGGATGTGCCGGGAACCGTGAATGTTGCACGCGCCGATTTGGTGCCTTTTCAGACCGCTTTTGACGACCTGCGAATAGCTTCAAAGAGACCGGGATGTGACTTCAAGCGAAACTGGCGGAGGATGAACGTTCATTGGTCCGTGCCGGGGTGGTTCAGACTTGCTGTCAGGGGACTTTGCAAGTCCGCGCACCTGGATTCAGTGGACGGCAAGACGGAGCAGGCGGCCAACGATCTAGAAACGGCCGCCCGCATGGCTCACCACCTGGGACTTTGTCCCGACCCTATAATGTCAAGCCAGTCCTTAGCGCTGACCTCTGAAGTGCAGGATACGGTGTGGCAGGTCGCGCAGGAACGAACGGACCTGCCGTCGTTAAGGGCCGCCAGGCAAGCCTTGGGGGCGTGTGAATTGCCGCGTCCGCTACACGAAAGCATTGGGGGGCAAATTGTGACCCTTAGCGAGCTCGCGATGGCAACCGAGGAGGACTTCGGGCGACTCAATGGCTTAGGGCGAATCAGAAGCCAATATAGGCTCGGCAAGGAGCGTGATGCAATAGATCACCTAGGGGATTACGCCCTGGACGTGGTAGCCCTGCAAGCGATCCGAAAGCAGTATGCCGCGCTCAAGGCGGGTTCGGAAGTCGGCCCGCGGGCGAGGCATCGCCAGGAGGAGGTCAACTCCTGGATGGCCGGCCAGAAGGATCTGGATCTCACCGTTTTCGCCCGCGATCCTGATAGGGCAGTCATCGAACTCGATATCGCGCTCCTTGTTGAAAAATTTACACGTTCATTGGCTCGAACTCGTGCAATGCTGGTAGGAATCTCGCTGCTTGAACGGCGCGCCAAAGATGGCCAGTTCCCGCAGACCCTGCCGGATGTGGGCGAGATTGGGATGGATCCCCTAACGGACAAGCCTTGGGTCTACCGGCGCGAGGGCAATGGCTTTCGCCTGTCCTCGGCTCGAATGCCCTCTTCTGAGACCGGCCGGGTGCGCCCACTAGAGTTCGTCTTCCCGCGCCCAGCGCCGAGAGCCGGGGTCAAGTGAGCGACGTAGGCCAGTACGGGCGGAGAATTCTGGACATTACTGCGCGGCTCTTGTTTGCCCTCGCCGTAGCGGCGGCGCTGTCGTCGGGTGCCCACGCCCAGAGCCTGAAAGAGCTTCGCACCAAGTTCCAAGAACAACTTCGCCTTGCCCACGAGCGGGGCATTCCCACCAAGCCATCCGAGCTCGAGCGGCTGGCCTACGTGCCCGACGACCAGAACGCTGCTCCGCTTTACCGCAAGGCGTTCGACCCCATGTGGGCGAAGAAGTCGGCTTGGCGCATCGACTCCTTCAATCCGGAAGATGCGCGGTCGGTGAAGGCCGCGCGCGCCCAGCTCGCGCCATTTCGGGCGACCTTGGCGCAGCTGCGAATTGCCTCGAAGAAGCCGGGCTGCTACTTCAAGCGCGATTGGGCTAAGTTTGATTCGCCCGCCTTCCCTCTGCTGGGCAGCTTCAAACTCGCAGCCAAAGCGTTTTGCATGTCGGCGCGGCTCAACGCGCTGGATGGCAAGGCGGAGGAGGCTGCGAGTGACTTGGAGGCGGCGGCGCGTATGACCCGTCATCTAGGCAATTCTTTCGAAATACTTTCGCAACTCGTGTCCTTGGCCCTCGGAGCCATTATCGACAATTACGCTTGGCAAATCGTACTGGATCGCCCGGATGACGCATCCTTCATAGTTGCCGGGCGCGCCATTGCCGTGCTCGGATCGCCGCCTTCTCTACTTCGGAGGTTCGGCGACCAGGTGGCCACGCCGAGCCGACTGGTGCGAGCCTATGAGGCGGAGTTTCGCGATTACATATTCGCGTATGACTTCGCGCTCGACTACTTCGGGGCATGCAGTTGGCAATTCCAGGATATGCTGCCTGGCTTTGCCAAGGCTATCAGCGACGATTTATTGGACTACGAGGCGTCCATCCTGGCCCTGGAGGTAATTCGCAAGCGATACGCGGCCTTGTTGGCGGGACCAGAGCTGGGCCCTCGAGCGAAGTCACGCCAGCAAGAGATCACGACCTGGTTTGGTGATCAGAAAGGCGGCGTCTACAAAGAGGCCCGCGAGTGGGACATCGATTTAACTAACAACGTCGAAGGCAGCACGACCGCGCTTGCCCGATCCCGCGCGATTCTGGCCGGCATCGCCATCCTACGGGCCCGGGCTAGCGGCGGACATTTTCCCGAGACATTGCCTGACTTGGGGGAGTTGGGAATTGACCCGCTGACCGACAACCCCTGGCTCTACAAGCGCGAAGGGGCTGGGTTCAGACTCCGCTCGCCGGCTACTCGCCACACCGAGCATTGGGGTGACCGCCCGCTTGTCGAAATCATATTCCCGCGACCGGCCGTGGCAGGGAAGTGAGGCAAGCAGAAAAGCCTGCACGGGGCCGCCCGCGCAGGCTTCTCGTCATCGCCCGAGCCTTACTTAGCCCCGACGACGTAGTGGAACAGGTGCCGCTGCCGAATCCCGCCCTTGGGAGTGCGGAACGGCAGCAGCGACTCCAACACCGCCTTGCGGGCGGCGTCGTTGCCGACGTGCTCGATCGCGACGTGGATCATGGGCATCATCGCCATGCCACCCCACGCGGCCGAGCCGCTGTTGAACTCCATCCGGCACTCGATTGTGCCGACACGGAGAATCTTCAAGCCTTGGTCCTTGTACACATCCTCAAGAACCCCTTCGAGGGCCAGCGAGAACGGTCCGGGCTGGCCCACCGGCGGACTGGGGATGCAGTTGCCAATAGCGCTGAAGGTCGACGAGTGATCCGAGATCTCGCTGAGAGCCCAAACGACGATCGCGACCTTGCCACCGGGGCGGGTCACGCGTTTGGCTTCGGCAAGCGCTTGGATCGGATCGTGCGCGTACTGGAAGCTGCAGACGCTTGCAGTCGCATCGAAGCAGTCATCCGGGAACGGCATGGACTCAAGCTCGCCCGACCGGAACTCGCCTTCCGGAATTCGCTCGCGCGCAAGCGCGAGCGCCTCTTCGGATGAATCGAGCCCGTAAGCTCGCGCCCCTCGGGCGCGAGCGGCTAGAGCGGCGTGGCCAACGCCGCACCCAGCATCGAGGAACCATGTGTCCGGCGTAACCGGAATCTCAGATAAGACCCGTTCGTAAACGGGGCGCAAAAAGCCTTCTTGGATGGCGGCCCAGTCCTTGGCCCGTGCGCTCCACAGTTCCGAACGAACTGTTGAAGTTCGCATGAGAGAAACCTCCTTATTTCTCGATCTAACGGCGCAGTTCCAGCATGATAGCACACATTTTTGCCAGGTGCTACATCTCGCGTCGATATTCGAGGGCGCTGAGGAGGGTGGCGGAGTCCGCGTAGTCCAGCTCGCCCCCGATCGGCATGCCGTGGGCGAGGCGGGTTACCTTCACTCCCGAGGGGCCGATCAGCTTGTTCAGGTAAAGGGCGGTGGCGTCGCCTTCCAAGGTTGGATTCGTTGCGAGAATCACTTCCTTTACGTTGTCGGAAAGCCGCACGACGAGCTCGTGAACCTTCAGCTGCTCTGGTCCGATCCCGTCCATGGGCGAGAGCAGGCCGTGCAGCACGTGATAGAGGCCGTGATATTCGTTGAGACGTTCGAGCGCGATCACGTCGCGAGGCTCGGATACCACGCAGATGGTGGTGGGGTCCCGCCTCGCATCGAGGCACACCTCGCAGGAGGCGGCCTCGCTGATGTTCTGGCAGACGTCGCAAAAGCGGAGCTTGCGCTTGGCGGTCTGGATCGCCTCCGCGAGCCGGTCGGCCTCCGCCTCGGGTACGCGCAGGAGGTGATAGGCGAGCCGCTGGGCCGACTTCGGCCCGAGGCCGGGGAGTCGCTCCAGTTCGGCGATCAACTCTGCGAGGGGGCGCGCAAACAGCATCCGGCTACAGGCCCGGGATGTTCGGCATGATCTCCTGAACTTTCTGGTCGCGCAGGGCGGTAGCGGTGGCAAAGCCATCGCGAACCGCGCTGACGATCAAGTCTTCCAGCGCCTCGATGTCCTCGGGGTCGACGATCACGGGGTCGAGCTTGATCGAAACCATCTCGCCGGTCCCGCTGAAGATGCACTTGAGCAGGCCCTTGTCGACGGAAATCCGCTCGGCGGCAAGCTCGAGTTCGAGGGTTCGTGCCCGCGCCATGGCGCCCTGCGCCTGCTGCAGCATCGAGTTAAAGCCTTGTCCACCAAAACCTTTCGGCAATTTCATAATCCGTTCGTTTCTCCGCAGGCTCCGTTCAGGCGGAGCCCAATATTTCTCGCGCGAGCTTTTCCAGCCTCGGCCCCTCTGCGGGCAATTCTACCGCTTCAGGTTCAGCGTCAACCGCCGCCCTGGCCGACGCCCGATAGACCACCTTGTAATCGTTGCCGCTCACCGCTTTCAATTCCTTGACCACAAAGCCCTGGCGCTGCAAATTGTCTCGCATCCAATCGACATGAAACTGGCCGCGGAGTTCGACTGTCAGCTCTGGACCCTTGACCGCCACGACCTCCGATTGCTGCAGCCTCAGGGCGATCGCTGGGGGGCGCTCGCCTCCGCTGATCGCCTCAAGCATCTTGGTCCAAACCGCGCGCGACTCGTCGAGCTTCGGATCGCCGCTTGGGCGAGGCGGGCTCGGTCGGGCCGCTGGAGTTTTCTCCGCAGGTTTCGTTCCGTTGCCGGCCGCCTCGGTCGCCTTTGGCGCAGGTTCAGCCCGCTTCAAGACCTCGTCCGGGCGTTCGGCCGCCGCGCCCGCGGGCCTCGATTGGGACTGGGTGAGCTGCAGCAAGGCGGACTCCATCCAAACTCGTGGCAGGCTCACGTCGCGAACGTCGCGGTGGACCTCGGCAAGATGGCTACGCAGGAAGAGCAGCCGGTCCCGCCCAATCCTAGCCGCCGTCTCGTGCAGGGCGGCTCCCCGAGTGGCGTCTTCCAGGGCATCGACCCCGTAGGCGCTCCTAGTCAGATCGGCAACCCGCTGGAGCAACGACTCGATGATCGCCCTCGGGTCGCGGCCACGCCGGATGGCCTCCTCGAGCAGGCTCATGACCGCCTTGGCATCGCCCGCCTCGGTGGCGAGGAGGATTTGGTCGGCAGTTTCGTCGGGGATTAGGCCGAGCTGGTCGTAAACCGTTTCGACGCTGAGCGGTCCGTCCGAGACTAGCAAGGCTTGTTCGAGCAAGGTGAGCGCGTCGCGGTATCCGCCGTCGGCGATGCGGGCGATCGCGGACAGGGCGGCGGGCTCCACTTCGACGCCCTCAGCTTTCACCACGCGCTCGAGGCACACCACAAGCTCCTGGACTGTGGCCCGGTGAAACTCATATTTCTGGCATCGAGATCGAATCGTGGGCGGAACTTTGTGATACTCGGTGGTCGCGAGGATGAAGACCACGTGTGCGGGCGGCTCTTCAAGGGTTTTCAGGAGCGCGTCGAACGCCTTTGGCGAAAGGTCGTGGACTTCGTCGACGATGAACACCCGATACCGGCAAAACGAGGGTTGGTACTCCACGCCTTCGACGATTGAGTCGCGCACATCGTCCACGCCCGATTCGCTGGCCGCGTCCATCTCGCGCACGTCCATGCACGAGCCCTCGGTGATCGAGACGCAGGCTTCGCACTCGTTGCACGGATCGGCCGTCGGTCCCTTCTCGCAGCAGAGCGCCTTGGCGAGGAGGCGCGCGGTCGACGTCTTGCCGGTGCCGCGCGGGCCGGTGAAGAGGTAGGCGTGCGACATCTTGCCCGCCGCCAGCGCGTTGCGGAGCGTCCGCACAACATGCTCTTGCCCGATCAACTCGGCAAAGCTCTGGCTGCGGTGCTTGCGGTAAAGCGAGAGGTGGGCCAAAGGCGAGGGCTCCAAGCGCCGGGAAGGGTGCATCGCACAGAGAATCGACTTACCGTTGCTGCCTTCCGGCCCTGGCGGGGTTCACCGACCTGCTGCCGCGCAGTTCCCGGCGGGCTGCTTAATTGTAGCACTCCGCCGGTAGCCTGGAGCCTCGCCAGACAGCCTACCCGCCCGTGCGCAAGGACGGCATCTCGATGACGTCTTCGCGGCCCCCGCGCTCGGTCGTTTCCCTAAAGTTGGGCGTCTTCAGGATCGGCATCGTGTCCGCCCATTGGTTGAAGCGCAGCATCTGGTCGCGTGTGAGCTCAAAGGAGGCATATATGACGCGCTGGCCGGGGCGAACCACCGTGTTCAGATAATTCGCGTCGGTCATGCCCTCTCCGTTCCAACTGAATTTGTCCTGGAGGTGGGGCGGGGCCAAGCGTGGGCTGTAGAACAGTTCGAGAATGTAGCTCTTGGACGCGAACGGGTAGATCGTCACATCCTTGCTCATGTCGATCCGCTTCGAGAACCGGCGGTTTTTCACGAACAGCTGATCCTGCATGAAGGTTCGGTCGTGGGGCGGGTCGAGGGTGACTTCGTCCTGGGCATCCCAATCCATCTCGGCGACCTTGCCGCCCGGGTAGTCCTTGTCGCGCAGAACGACGCGAATGTGAGTGCCGACGGGAAGCACGTTCCAAGTCCCCTCCAGGCGCAGCACACGCGCCTCGACGATGCTCGCTTTAACGCTGAATCCGAGGTCGACCGGCGGCTTGGTGTCGTATTCGCCGCTCGCATAGGTTCCGTTATTCTCGGCGAAGTAACCCCGCTGGCTCATTCGCACGAGCAGGGTGTCGATGTTCTGGAGGAGGGTCTCCATGTTTTGGCGGGTCGCAAGCGATGGGTCGCGCTTCATCTCTGCGGCAGATTCGTCGTAGAGCTTGAAATACTGCTTGAGCGACTCATCGGCCCTCCCTTCGCGCTGGTAAGCCATGGCGAGCAGATTCTTGCGAGCCGGCTGCATGTCGGGGCGCTTTTCCGCCTCTTCGAAGTAGTAAACGGGCTTATCGTAGTCGTCCTCGATTTTGTGGAACCAGATCCAACCTGTCTCGAACCACAACTCGTACGTATCCGGGTTTTGCTTGCAGCCCTCTTTGCCCAGAGCGAGCGCCGATGGCACGTAGCGGCGGTCCGACCGCGACTCTTCGTCGGTGAAGTTGTAGCCGATATGCCACATCCCAGTTGAGTAAACGTCGATCTGCTTTGGGTCGAGCATCGTAACCAGGCGGATGATCGGCAGGACCGCATCGAAGTTGCCACTGTCGAAGAACGAGTCGGCCCGGACCCAGAGGATGCCGGCCACCATCTCGCGGAAGCCGGCGAGCGCGAACAGGAACTGCTCTGGCGAGAGTCCGGTGCCTTTGACCAGGCTGCCTTTGGGGGCAAAGTCGCGCGCCCACCGGTCCTGGATGAACCCTCTTTGCAGCGCCCCCTGGCTGATCAAGAAGATCGCGAGCCAGGCGTACCAATTTGGGCGCTTCCTCAACTTAGAACTCCCGTCGGTCGAAGATTAAGATGGCCCCGACCAGCAGCACGCCGATATAGAACAGTCCGTAACCGGTCACGAACGTGTAGTAGGCGGTCGGGTTCTGGATCGTCTGATCCGGGTTGATGAGGTGGTTCTGGACGTTGTAGTTCGAGAAGTTCGGCAGGATTGTGTTCACCACTAGAGCCACTGCCTTGGGAAGCGGGTGGGTGTTCGGGTTGTCCTTAAGGGTTTCAAAGAACGTGGCAAAGAGGGAGCCGAGCAGATACATTCCAGCTGAGAGGAAGAAGTTCACGAGGGGCGTGACGAAGGTCGAGAAGAACATCGCGACCGCCGCGAGCAACGACATCTGGATGAAGAACATCAGAGGCCCGGTCGCAAGCTCCACCATGCGGTTGGCGTCGATGCCCTGATTGATCGCAACCGTGATCTCCATCACGGTTGTCATGAGCAGCATCATCACGCCGAGCGCCAGCACGGCACCCAGGTACTTGCCGATCAGAAACTGCCAGCGCTGGACAGGCTTACAGAGGATGGTGTAGATCGTGCGCCGCTCGATCTCGTTGGGCAGCATATACACGGTGAGCACGATGGCGATGAGGGCGCTCGTGAGCTGGATGATGCCGAGCACCATGCCCCGCAGCACGACTGTTTCGGAACGGGCCGATAGCACCCCCAGGCCGGGCGCGACCGACAGGAACAACACCCCGACGAGCAGGATGACGAGCAGCACCTTGCGGCGGATCGCCTCACCCAGCGTAGTGCGGCCGATTGCGATGATCGCTCTCAATTCTTTTCTCCTGCCCCGATCGGGATGTCTTTGACCGTTTCGACAAACAGGTCTTCGAGCCGCTTGCGGCGCGGGATTACGGAAACGATCTTGCCCTTTGCCACTCGAACTCCGTCCACCAGCGAGTTCGGGTCGGAGTCTTCGGGCATGTCGACGATGAGGCGACCGTCGGCGAACGACACGGTCGCATCCTTGAGCTTGACCTTGTCTGAGAATTCACGGGTCAACCCCTCCGCGATGATCTCGATTCGCCCGCCGCGAAGCAGATCGTTCAGGTGGCCCTGGCGCATCACCTTTCCGCGGTGGATGATCGCCACTCGGTCGCAAATGCGCTCGACCTCGCTGAGTTCGTGGCTGGAGATGAACACGGTACGCCCCTCGTGCCGAAAGTTTAGGATCAGGTCGCGGATTTCGGTGTGGGCGATGGGGTCGAGCCCAGCGGTCGGTTCGTCGAGGAATAGCAGCTTGGGATCGTTCAGAAGGCTCTGGGCAAGGCCGATGCGCTGTTGCATGCCCTTCGAAAACTGCACGATCGTCTTGCTCGCATCGGTCGCCAGGTTCACCTTTTCGAGCAGGCGTTGGCACTTGGCCTGGTCCTTGTTTCCAAAGAGCGAATCGTAGAACATGAGCAGCTCGAGTCCGGTCATGTGCTCGTAGTAGTACGGGCGCTCGGGCAGATAGCTGATCACCCGGTGAACGTCCATGTCCCCGATCTCGCGGCCAAGCACAAAGCCTTCGCCAGAGGTGGGATTGATGATCCCGAGCAGCATCTTGATCGTCGTGGTCTTACCGGCCCCGTTCGGGCCTAGAAAACCAAAAATCTCGCCTTCTTCCACTTGAAGGTCGAGATTATCGACGACGTTGATTTTGCCGAGGGCTCGGGACTTGTAGGTTTTGGTTAACGCCTTGGTTTCGATGGCGGCCGACAAGAGCTGCGCACCTCCCTGTGAGTGAGTCGGAGTATACCAAGGGGCAACGCTCAGCCGGGGGCATGGGGTTCCCAGTCCGGAGAGGTTGCCGTGACGCCCGATGAGGTCATGCCGCAATTTTTTGCATGGATCGTCAAAATCGCCGTGCCGTTTTGTTCCCCAGCCTCCGTCTACCGGATGAGCCAGCCACCAGGCGCGACGGAGAGGAATGCGCCGGACTGGCGAACCAGGCCTTCGCGGGAACCTGCATGCACACGCTCAGAGTTCCCGCGTTTTTTTTGTGCCTATGGTTTCGAACGCAGCTCGGGCCGCTTGGATGAAGTCGCGGAGC
>JACOSL010000008.1 GCA_016179045.1 Fimbriimonas ginsengisoli
CGTGCGGCGTGCGGCGCGGAACGAGCTTGGGCGCACGGCTTAGCTCGCGCATGCCCAGAATGCCCTCGCTCAAAGCTCGCTGCACCCACTTGCGGCCCGTCGGACGGGTCACTCCGAATTGGCGGCACGCCTGGCTGAGCGGCCAACCCTCATCAAGCACCCTACACACCAGCAAGCGACGACTATCCATAGTGCTCACACTCGTAAACGGCATGCCCCTCCGGACGCCGGGCGTGTGGATACGATGTGTTGGCGGACCTGGATACGATGTGTTGGCATCGGACACCTTGAGGGAGGGGTAGGGTGAGCCGTACAGCTCCCGAGCCGAGAAATGCGACCGGCGAACTTGCCTCAAGGGACCAAGGCAAGAAGACGATAGCCTCGGTACGTCGCGTACTGAGGCATGGCCTTGCGGGCGCCACGGAGCGTGCCCCCCCGGTTCGTAATCTCCCCTAAGGCCGCTTCCGCGCGATGAAGTGGAAGATGTGCCAGTGCTTGGGCACGCGCTGGGAAGTCTCACCGTCTAGGTCGACCTCTTCCAGATGGAGCGTCTCGAAGGGGGCGAGGAGTTGTTCGACTCCGGCGCGAGTTAGCACGGTATAGCCGCGCGGCGCCCATTCGTCGTTCACGCCAAGCAGTTGGCCCATGAACAGCCCGCCCGGCTTTAGGTCGGCCATCATTCGTGCCCAGAAGGCCCGGAAGGCGGGCGGAGGCAGGAAGAACAGGCTGAATTCCGCCACGATTACGTCGAACGTGCCGAGTGGGGCAAGGTCGAGGTCCTCGAAGCCGCTCTGCACGAATTCGACGCTGGCCCCGGCGGGCAGGCAAGAGCGCACGATTTCAAGCGCCTCTTTCGACTGGTCGACCGCGACCACCTGGAAACCTCGTGAGACGAAATACAGCACTCCATGGCCCACGCCGCAGCCGAGCTCCAGCACGCGCACGGTCGTGGGCAGATGGGGCTCGAGGAGGGCGTAGGTGGGATGGAGCGGCTTTTCGATGGTCGCCGCGAAGTAGGCGGGCCAGTCGACGATATGAGGTTCGGTCGCTGCCATGGCCTTGAGCATGGCACGGAGCGTTCCGGCGAGTTACGATTTGGCGCCCGGTCGGAGTTGGGAAACCGCCCCCGCCTCGCAGACTCGGCACCCACTCCTCCCCCGACAAGTCGGAGCAAGAGGGGGATGGAAGAGCTTGGCTCCGTTCGCGCCCGACCAAGGCCCCAAGCCTGGGATGCGGGGTCGGGCATACTACGAACCGCACCCCAAACGAGTCATGAACATCATCACGCTTGCCCTCGCCACGCTCAGTGTCGGCCTCCAGCAGCCGGACGAGATGCGGCTCATGCGATTTCCCGACATCCGAGGCGACCAGGTGGTGTTCACCTACGCCTCCGACCTGTGGCTGGCCGACACCCACGGCGGATACGCCCGACGCCTAACGTCCCACCCCGGCATGGAGATTCGGCCGCACTTTTCGCCCGACGGCAAGTGGATCGCCTTCACCGGCCAGTACGACGGCTCGACCGAGGTGTACGCGATGCCCGCCGAGGGTGGCGAGCCCACCCGGCTCACATGGGGCCCGGATGGGGCCACAGTCGTTGGCTGGACGCCGGGCGGGAAGGTCGCCTATGTTTCCGTGCAAGGCTCGTTCACGAACCGCCAGCGCAGGCTTTGGCTGGTGAGCCCAACGGGCGGCTTACCGGAGGAGACGCCGGTTATCGAGGCGAGCGAAGCGAGCTTTTCGCCCGACGGCTCGAAGGTGGCCTACAACCGCTTCCCAAGCGCGAACTTCAACTGGCGGCGCTACCGGGGCGGCGAGCAGGGCGTCATTTCATTCTTCGACCTGAAGACGGGCGCCTATAGCGAACTGCCCCACGGACGCGAGAGCACTTGGTCGCCGCTTTGGGTGGGCAACTCGATCTACTTCATCAGCGATAAGAACCAGAACACGGTCAACCTCTACCGGCACGATCTGGGCTCGGGCAAGACGGTCCAGCTGACTCGGTACACCGATGCGGACATCAAGTGGCCCTCCACCGACGGCAAGGAGATCGTGTTCGAGCGGGATGGCTACCTGTATCGCTACGACATCGAAAACGGCACGGCCGAGAAGCTGGCACCCAAGGTGCTGGGCGACCACCTGGCCGCTCGCCCCGCCTTGCGCAAGCTGGGCATTGCCGACATATCCATCTCCCCTAGCGGCGTCCGGGTTGCGGTCGAGGCGAGGGGCGAGATTTTCACCGTGCCCGCGAAGAATGGCGAGACCCGCAACCTTACCGCGAGCCAGACCTCGCGCGAACGCTTCCCCAACTGGTCGCCCGATGGCAAGACGATCGCCTACACCACCGACCGGACCGGCAGCACCCAGGTGATGATCCAGCCGCAAATGGGCGGCGAGGCCAAGCAGGTGAGCGATTGGAGCGGGGCGGACCTCACGGGGCTTCGCTGGTCGCCCGATAGCAAGAATCTTTCGTTTACAAGCGGGGATCACGACCTTTGGATTCTCGACCCTGCCACGAAGAAGGCCACCCTGGTAGTACATGACCGCTACGAGCGGCTGAACGAATACGACTGGTCGCCCGACTCCAAGTGGATCGCGTACATCAGCACGGGCGACAACCTGTTCACCGCGCTCCACCTGTTCGAAGTTGCGACGGGCAAGGACGCGAAGGTCACCGAGGGCTATTACCGCGACGACGCGGTGTCCTTCGACCTGAACGGCAAGTACCTGTACCTCGTCTCCGCGCGCACGTTCAACCCCGTCGGCGGGGACTTCGAGTTCAACGCTCTTACGCAAGGGGCGCAGCGCGTGTATCTCCTCACCCTCGCAAAGGACACGCCGAACCCGCTCGCTCCCACCTCGGACGAGGAGACCGACAAGCCGGCCGCGCCCGCAGGCCCGGGCAAGGGCGAAGGCAAGCCGGGCGAAGGCCCCAAGGAGACGAAGATAGACCTCGACGGGCTCGGCGGCCGGATCGTGGCCCTTCCGATGCCGGCAGGCGGCTACGGCTTCATCGTAGGCGGCAACAACGGGGTGTTCTACCTGGGTGCGAGCGGGCTGTCGAAGTTCGACCTCACGTCTAAGGAAAGCTCGGTGATCATGGCGGGCGGGCGGCTGTTCGATTTCAACCCGGCGCGCACCAAGCTCGCGTACGTTGCGGCCGGGACTCTCGGAATTTCCGACATCCATCCCGGCATCAAGCCCGGCGACGGCAAGGTGGAGACTTCGGGGGTCGAGGCGGTTGTCGATCCCAAGGCGGAGTGGAAGCAGATGTTCTGGGAGGCGTGGCGCTGGGAGCGCGACCACTTCTACGACAAGGCCATGACCGGCCTTGATTGGAAAGCCATCGGCGACCGATACGCCAAGTATTTGCCCTACGTCTCGCATCGGAGCGATCTCACCTACGTGCTCGGCTTGATGCTGGGCGAACTGGGCACGTCGCACGCGTACGTCTTTGGCGGCGACTTGGGGCCGATGATCCCGCCGGTAGTCGTGGGGATGCTGGGCGCCGATTACGGGCTCGACTCGGGCCACGTGAAGTTCAAGAAAATCTATCGGGGTGAAAGCTTCGAGGAAGGCAGGCGCGGCCCGCTCGGGGAGCCCGGGATCAACGTGAACGAGGGGGACTACCTGCTCGAGATCGACGGCAAGGAAGTTGCGCCAAGCGTCGCGCCCCAATCGCTCCTCTTGGACAAGGCCGGGCACCAAGTGACCCTGACCGTGAACAGCGTGCCGTCGACGACGGGGGCGCGGAAGGTGGTGGTGAGGCCGATCGCGAGCGAGGGCCAGCTGCGCTACATCGATTGGGTCGAAGCCACTCGGCGCAAAGTGGGCGAGCTGTCGGGCGGGAAGATCGGTTACATGCACGTTCCCGATACCTCCATCGACGGCGTGATCGAGTTCCTTAAGGGCTTCTACAGCCAGACCGACAAAGAGGCGATGATCGTGGACGAGCGGTGGAACGGCGGCGGAATGATCCCGACGTTTTACATCGAAAAGCTCAGCCGGCACACGATGACCGTGTTCCGCCAGCGGCATGGGGACGACGTCCCGTTCCCGGTGCAGCACCTGGAGGGGCCGAAGGTGATGCTGATCAACGCCTACGCAGGCTCGGGCGGCGACCTTTTCCCTTGGTTCTTTCGCCAGGCCAAGCTCGGCCCCCTTATCGGCAAACGGACCTGGGGTGGGCTGGTGGGCATAACGGGCGGAGCGCCACTCGTCGACGGCGGCACCGTGACCGCGCCCGAATTCGGCCTTTACGATCCGGCGACGGGCAAATGGATTGCGGAAAATATGGGGATCGATCCCGATATCGATGTCGACCTTCGGCCCGACCTCGCCGCGCAGGGCCGCGATCCGCAGCTTGAGAAGGCGGTCGAGGTGCTGATGGACGAATTGAAGAAGGGCAAGGCGCCGGTCAGGCGGCCGGACTTCCCCAAGGTGGGACCGTGAGCAAACGAGGGGTTGGAGAACAAGAATGAAGCGAATCACCATTGCCGCGCTCGGAGTTTCTGGCCTGGCGTTCGTGCTGGCGGGCTGGGCAGCGGCCCAGGGCGACCAAGGCACGATCGACCGGATCGTGGATATCGGCAAGCACGATAGCCACCTGATGAAGGACCTGGGAGGGCTTTGCGAGATCGGCTCGCGCCTGACGGGATCGCCCCGCCTGCGAAAGGCGCAGGAATGGGCGGCGGGCAAGTTTCGGTCATACGGGCTCTCGAACGTGCACCTGGAGCAATGGGGCGAGTGGCCGATGGGATGGGAGCGTGAGCCGGGCACCTACGCCAAGATGGTTCGCCCGTTCGACATCGACATGGTGTTCACATCGCCGGACTGGACCAACGGCACGAACGGCCCGCTTCGCGGGGCGGCGGTGGCCGATCCCAAGACCAAAGCCGATTTCGAAAAGGTCAGAGGCAAGCTAAAGGATGCTTGGGTGGTCACGGAGGGTATTCCTCGACGTCCGCGCGGCGGCGGCGAGCCGCCACCTGTCGGCGACGAGCAGGCCCAGGTGCAAAAAATGGTGGAAGAGGCGGGCATCGCGGGGCGCGTTTATGGCGCTCGCGGTGAACTCGTGATCACCTTCGGCAATTATCGCGAGAAGACCTTCGACAAGCATCCAAAGCTGCGCCAGGTGATCCTCGCACGCTCGGACATGGATCGCATCAAGCGAAATCTGGATTGGGGCAAGGAAGTGGTGCTCGAGTGCAACTTGGATTACCGATGGTGGAAGGGCCCGGTTCCCCAGTACAACGTTGTGGCGGAAATTCCGGGGTCGGAGAAGCCGGACGAGGTGGTGATCGTCTCGGGGCACTTGGACAGTTGGGACGGCCCCGGCTCGCAAGGGGCTCTCGATAACGGCACGGGCTCGTGCACTGCTTTGGAGGCCGCGCGCATATTGGTGAAGGCGCACGCTTGTCCGAAGCGCACGATAAGGTTCATCTTGTGGTCGGGCGAGGAAGAAGGCCTGCTCGGCTCGCACGCCTACGTCGAGGCCCACAAGGCGGAGATGGACAAGATTTCGGCGGTGCTCGTCGACGATGGCGGCACGGACTACCAGGGCGGCTACGTCGGGCCCGAGGTGATGCGACCGATGATGGAGGCTGCGTTCGGCCCATCGGTCAAGGCGTTCCCCGAGTTCCCGCAGGTCTACAAGGTGGTTTCTTCGATCCGGCGCCAGGAGTCGGGCTCGGATCACGCCTCGTTCTGGAAATACAACGTGCCCGGATTCTTCACGATCGAGACGGGTCGGTCGGATTACAACTTTATCCACCACACCCAGCACGACCGAATCGAGTACGCGATCCCGGAGTATCTGGTGCAGTCGGCGACGAACCATGCGATCGTGGCTTATAACCTGGCGTGCGCGGACACGCTCGTGCCGCGGCAGGTGCCCGCGACGACGCCGGCGAGGTAGCTCCGCAGTTGACTAGGTGGATTCCTCCGCCTGCGGCGGAGCGCCACCCCCCGCGCTGCTTTGCCGCGCGACCCCCGCCGTGTGGCAGGGGTGATTATTTTTCTTTGGCTCGCTCGGCCCGTCCCGGGCCTCGCTCACCTTTGCCTTCGGCACACCATCCGTGGCGTCCCAAGGGGGACGCTTCAGGTACGAGCTGCCGGTTCCGGCGGATCACCCCTCCTTTGATGAGAGGGGTTGGGTGAGGGTGATTAATTCGCCGTTTCGAAAGGGAGGGCTGCCAGGGCGCGGCGCAAAATTCGATTGACCTTGCCTCGATCCCGTCCACCCCCCTCTTGCGTTCGCTGCCGCCTTCGCCGGAGCTACGGCCTGGCCGCTCACGCTCTCTCCCCCCTCAAGGGGGAGACGGTCAAGCCTTCAACAATTAACCCCGTCTTAACAACCCCCTGGTAGCTTCCCGGGCGATGGCACGAACGACTCTTTGCGCCGGGCTGGCGCTCGGCATTTTGGTGGCAGGCTGTGGCGGTCCGGAGGCGCAAGGCGGCAAGGCCCCGGCGGCCGCGATCACGATCAACGGCGCCGGGTCGACCTTCGTCAATCCCGCGATGTCGAAGTGGGCATACGCCTATCACGAGGCGAAGGCGAACACCACCGTCAATTATCAATCGGTGGGCTCGGGCGCGGGCATCGCCCAGTACAAGGCGGGCACGGTCGACTTCGGAGCGAGCGACGCGCCGCTGTCGGACAAGGAGCGGGGCGAGATGCCCACGCCTACCCTCCACATCCCGGTTACCTCGGGCTGCGAGGTGCTTGCCTACAACATCCCCAACATCGGCAGCGGGCTGAAGCTCTCGACCGAAGCGATTGCGGGAATCTTCCTCGGCAAGATCAAGACGTGGAACGATCCGGCGATCGCCAGGCCCAATCCGGACTTGAAACTGCCCGCGATACCGATCACGGTGGCCCACCGATCCGATGGATCGGGGACGACCTTCATCTTCACCGACTACCTAACATCGTCTTCACCGGAGTGGGCCAAGGGCCCGGGCAAAGGCAAGACCGTGAACTGGCCGGTCGGCCTTGGAGGGAAGGGCAACGAGGGGGTGGCGGGCCTCGTGAAGCAGACGCCCGGTTGCATCGGCTACGTGGAGCTCGCCTACGCGATGCAGGCCAAGCTCAACTTCGGGCCGCTGCAGAACAAGAGCGGCGAGTACATCCCTCCGTCGCTGGAGAGCGCGAGTGCGGCAGCGAACGCAGCGGTCGAGAGCATGCAGAAGGACGTTCGCGTCTCGATCGTGAACGGCGCCGGCAAGGACGCGTATCCGATCGTCGGCTTCGTCTACGTGCTCGTTTCCAAGACGCCCAAGGATCCGACCAAGGGCAAGGCGGTGGTCGACTTCCTGAAGTGGGTGCTAGGGCCGGGCCAGGAGATGGCCACGCCTCTGCAATATGCGCCGCTTCCGAAGGCGGTGGTCGACCTGAACATGGCGGCGCTCGGTGGGGTGACGACAGGCTAAGGGGCAAGAGCTGGCGATAACGAACAAGCCGCCTGATTTGCGGCCCGGCACCCCGGGAGCGTGTTCCGGCCCGTCCGCGCGCCCCCTACGCAGGATTCTCAGCAGGAGCCTCGATGCCGCGTTTGAACACGCTACGCTGCTGCTCTCCCTGGTTACGGTTGGCCTGATCGGCTGGATCGGGTTCCGGCTCTATGTCGATTCGGCGTTGACCCGCCATCGGTACGGCTGGGGCTTGCTGACGGGCGTGGTGTGGGACGTGCCCCACGAAATCTACGGCGCGGCGCCGTACATATTCGGAACCCTGGTTGCGGCGACCTTGGCCATGCTCATCGCGGTGCCGCTGAGCGTGGGCGCGGCGGTTTGGCTGACCAGCCTCGCCCCGCGTTGGATCGCGGCGCCGGTCGCCTTTGGCATCGAGCTCCTGGCCGCGATCCCGAGCATCATTTATGGGCTTTGGGGGCTCTTCATCCTGTGCCCGCTGCTGCAGAGCCACGTGAGCCCCTGGCTCGCCCAGCAGCTTGGCGCAAATCCGCTGTTCGCGGGGCCGCCGGTGCTCACGAACATGCTTGCCGCCGGCGTGATTTTGGCGATCATGGTGATCCCATTCATCACCGCGATTTCGAGCGAAGTCATCAAGACCATTCCCGCGGCCCAGCGGGAGGCTTCCTTCGCCCTCGGCTCGACCAAGTGGGAGGTAATCCGCAACGTGGTGCTTCCGCAAGCGCGGAGCGGCATCACGGGCGCGGCGATCCTTGGCCTCGGCCGGGCGATTGGAGAGACGATGGCGGTGGTGATGGTCGTCGGCAACACGCCGCGGATCGCAGCTTCGATCCTTCAGCCTGGTTATCCGATGCCCGCCAAGCTCATCAACGAGTTCAACGAAGCGTTCAACGACCCCCTCCAGCGCTCGGCTTTGCTCGAGATTGCGCTCGTGCTGTTTGCGATCACACTCGTCATCAATGGCTTGGCTCGGCTGCTGATCTTGCTGACCCGGCAGGGATTGGCGAACCCTCAGGAAGCCCTGCGGCCGTGGATGGCGAAATTGCGCCAGGGGCTCGACGCCGTGTTTCGTCATGGAGCGATGGCGCTGTTGGGGGGGCTCGTGCTGTTGCAGGTGGGCGCCGACTTGCTGAAGCGAGGGCTCGGCGGGCTTGGTGCGCCGTTTGAATTGGCCCTGGCCGCTTTCGCTATTGGCTGGCTCGTAGTGCGCCGCGCCCGCTCGACGCTCTCGAATCGCCGCATCCGCCGTTGGGTGCACGGTTCCATGTCGGGGGTTCTCGCGCTTTGCGCGCTGGCGGCGTGCACCGTGCTCGGCGCGCTGCTCGGCTACGTCGCGATCCGGGGATTCTCCGCCCTTACCCCCCAGCTCTTCACCGAGCTGCCCCGTCCGCCCGGTATGGGGGGTGGCGGGCTCAAGAGCGCGATTCTCGGCACGCTCGAGTTGGTGGCGATCGCGGGCGCCATCGGCGTCCCGATCGGACTGATGGGCGGAGTGTTCGTAGCCGAATTCGGACGCGGCAGGCTGGGCGGTTTCGTCAGGTTTGCCGCCGACGTTCTGAACGGCATCCCGTCGGTGGTCATCGGCATGTTCGCCTATGCCGCTTTCGTGCTGCCGTTCGGGCATTTTTCCGCGTGGGCGGGGGGCGGGGCCCTCGCGGTGATGATGGTGCCGACCATCGCGCGCACGACCGAAGAGATGCTCAAGCTGGTTCCGAGCAGCTACCGCGAGGCGGCGCTCGGCCTTGGAGCGACGAAGTCTCAGGCGATCCGCTCGGTCATCGTGCCCGCCGCCAAAAGCGGAATCCTCACCGGCATCATGCTTGGGATCGCGCGAATCGCGGGAGAGACCGCGCCGCTGCTGTTCACCGCGTTCGGCAGCGACCAGGTCAACAAGAATCCCGCCGAGTCTGTGAGTTCTCTGACGATGAAGATCTATCAGTACGCGATTTCTCCCTACGACGACTGGATTCAGCAGGCGTGGGGCGGGGCGCTGGTGCTGCTGCTGCTCATCCTGGTGCTCAGCATCGGGGCGCGGCTCGCCACACGCGGGCGGATGAGGCGGGCCTAGGATCAGGTCGCGCTATCGTTCAGACTTAGGCTCTGATGAGAGCCGAATCCCTCAAGTTTCTGAAGCAGATCGTCGACACGCCGTCCCCATCGGGATACGAGGAGCGCGCGGCGGAGGTCTACCGCGCCTACACGCGCCCGTTAGCGGACGAGGTGCGCACCGACGTGCACGGCAACGTGGCCGCGATCCTGAACCCCAAGGCGAAGATGAAGGTGATGCTCGCCGGGCACATGGACGAGATCGGGTTCATCGTCCACCACGTCGGCGACGACGGCATGCTCTATTTCAGCGCGATCGGCGGGCACGACAGCGTGATCCCGGTCGGGCAGCGGGTATGGGTGCACGGCAAGAAGAAGGTCGCGGGCGTGATCGGGCGCAAGGCGATTCACCTGCTTGAAGAGGACGAGAAGAAGAAGAAACCGGAGCTGAAAGACCTTTGGATCGACATCGGCGCCGCGACCAAGGCGGAGGCGGACGAAGTCGTTTCCTTAGGGGATGTGGCCACGTTTCAGTACGAATTTCAGACTTTGCTCGGGGACAGGGCGACCGCGCGCGGCTTCGACAACAAGATGGGCTCGTTCATCGTAGCGGAGGCGCTGCGGCTGCTTAAGGCGGACGGCGGACTCGACCCGGGCGTAGGCGTGTACGCGGTGGCCACGGTGCAAGAGGAGATCGGCCTGCGCGGGGCGCGCACCGCCGCCTATGGCATCGCGCCGCAAACCGGCCTCGCGGTGGACGTGAACCATGCGGTTGACTATCCCGGCGTGAGCAAGACCCGCTACGGCCAACTCGACGTCGGCAAAGGGCCGTCGGTGATGCGGGGGGCGAACGCGAACCCGATCGTTTTCAAGATGATCTTGGACGCGGCCAAAGAAGATGAGATTCCTTACCAGGTCGATGTCGCTCCCGGCGGCACCGGCACCGACGCGAACGCGATGCAGCTCAACATGGGCGGGATGGCGACCGGCCTGCTCGGCGTGGCCCTGCGCTACATGCACACGCCTTGCGAGGTGCTTTCGCTGACGGACGTGGAGGATTGCGCGAAGTTGATGGCGGCCTATTGCCGGCGGGTTCGGCCGGATACGGATTTCACGCCGCGGATCTCCTAGCGGATCAGAAGGCCGCGCATACCTGCGGATATTCGGTGCCCGAAGGCCGAGCGTTGGTTTCTCACGCCAAGCACCCTCCCCTGCCCCCTCGCTGCGACGGAGGGGAATTATTTTTCTTGGCTGCGCTCGCTCCCTCCGGTCGCTCGCTTGCCGGTTGGTATTTGGCACGCCGTCCGTGGCGTGCCGAGACGGAGAGGGAAACGCGGATTTCGCCCAACGGCTCAGCTAGCGGATCGCGTCGCCGGTCCCGGCGTCGAACACGTGCAGCTCGTCGAGATTGGCGACGAACTTGGCGGTCTGGCCCTCGCGCAGCTTGGTCGCGTTATCGAGCGTCGCGACCATGTTGATCGAGCCTGCGGCCAGGTAGGCCACATATTCGTGCCCGAGCGGCTCCATCACGTCCACCGTGGCCTCGAAGGTGTTGTCGCTCGTCGGCTTGAGCGCGCTTGGGAGGGCGGCGTCGAAGATCGCTTCGGGACGGAGGCCCACGGTGACGGCGCGGCCCTCTTTGGCGGCGGGGTGGTCTTTGGGTAGCGGCAGTTTGAGGCCGCTGGCTTCCAAAACCGACCCGCGCACGGTCGCGGGGAAGAAGTTCATCGAGGGCGAACCGATGAAGCCGGCGACGAACTGGTTGGCGGGGCGGGCGTAGATCGTCTCGGGCGTATCGCACTGGAGGAGCACGCCGTCTTTCAGGATCGCGATGCGCTGGCCCATCGTCATCGCCTCCACCTGGTCGTGGGTGACGTAGATGGTCGTTACTCCAAGCCGGCGGTGAAGGCGGATGAGTTCGGCCCGGGTCTGGACGCGCAGCTGGGCGTCCAGGTTCGAGAGCGGCTCATCCATCAGGAACACCTTGGGCTTTCGCACGATGGCGCGGGCGAGGGCCACGCGCTGACGCTGCCCGCCCGAGAGCTGTTTGGGCAGGCGGTCGAGATAGGGGTCGATGCCGAGCATCGCGGCCACTTCGCGCACGCGGCGGTCGATATCGAGGCGGATGCGGCGCGTCTCGCCCAGGTGGCCGATCTGCCAGAACCACCCGCGCAGCTCCCTGATCTGCAGGCCGAAGGCGATGTTCTCATACACGCTCATGTGCGGGTAGAGCGCGTAGTTCTGGAATACCATCGCGATGTCCCGCTCGCCGGGGGGCACGTCGTTGACGAGGGTGTCGCCGATGCGGATTTCGCCGCCGGAGGCCTCTTCGAGCCCGGCGAGGAGCCGCAGGGCGGTGGTCTTGCCGCAGCCGGACGGGCCGACGAGCACCATGAACTCCTGGTCCTTGACCTGGAGGTTCAGGCCGTTGACCGCCTTGACGTCCTTGCCGAAGACCTTATCGACGCTGCTGAAGGTGACCGATGCCACGACGCTGGGTTCCCCTCGCCCCCGGGGGCGTGGCGTCCATTATGGCGGGTCGCGAGGCTTGCGGGTCTGGTTCGAGCGGCCTAGTTGCGCGCTTCGGCGGTGGTGGGATCGATCACGCGGCTAACCTTGGCCACCGAGTTGGCGGGGAAGCCGCCCATCTCGGCGTGCTTGCGCACCATCTCCTCGTTCGGGGCGATGTAGACGCAGTAAATCTTGTCGCCGGTCACGTAGCTGTGCTGCCACTGGATTTCGGAGCCGAGCCGTTTAAGCACGCCACAGGATTGCTGCGCAATGGCTTGCAAGTCGGCATCGGAGAGCTTGCCCGCTCCAGGGAGTTCTCGCTCGATTACATATTTGGGCATGGTGCGATCATTATGGGCCCGCCATCGGGCCCGTGGGAAGGGCGTTGCATGGCTTCGCGGTTGCCTTGCGGTGGCTTTGCATCGCGTCTGGGGCGCGATGCGCCCGTCCCGTCACCCTCGCCTGCCCCTCCCTCAAGGGAGGGGAGTTGTTTTCTTTGGTTCGCTCGTCCCGATCTCATCGGGACTCGCTCACCTCTCTTCTTGGCAACGCCATCCTTGGCGTGCGGGAAGGTACGTAAGCAGCGAGGATGCAGTGAACCTTGTTGGCGCCCTTCCGACCTCGGCGAGCCTTCGGTCGACTTCCCCCTCACCGCAAGGGGAAGATTATTCCCGAGACCATGCAAAGCCATTGCAAAGCTAAAGATGCACCGACGCACGCCTAAGCCCGCTTACTTCCTCAACTGCGCGATCGCCGCCTTCGCGGCGCCGCGGATGCCTTGTGGCCCATGGGTCACGAACGGCTCCAGCACCTCGATCGCGCTCTTGTTGCCGAGTGCGCCGAGGGCGTTGATCGCGGCTAGGCGCGACCAGTAGGATGTCTCCTGAGCCACCGGAGCGAGGGCCGCGTAAACGGCGCTGCTCGCGCCCTTTTCCTTCACGCGGCCGAGCACCTCGATGGCGGTGGTGCGCAAAGGCTCGCTGTCGGGATCGTCTAGGATCGCGAGCGCCTTTATCCTCGCCTCGTCGGGGCTGTGCTTGCCCCACCAGTCCATGGCCATGCGTCGGTAGCCGTCGTCGAACGCCTTCAGCTTCCAGACCTTGTCGGCAAGGTCAGGCCCGTCGGCCCAGTTCAGCAAGGCCTGCGTCGCGTGCTCGCGTACCGCTTCGTTGGGGTCGTGCTCGGCGATCTGCCCGAGCCGATCGATCAAGGTTTGGTCCTTCGGTAGGCCCGCCATCGCCTGAACAGCGGCGTTCACCACGCCTTCGTCGGAGTGGTGGCTAAGCTCCAGGAGGTAGTAAGCCCCATCCTGGCCCACGGAGCCAGCGATCATCTGCAGCAGGCCGGGCGAGGTCTCGCGGTGGCCGATCGAAGCTCGGTTGTGGGCGGGAATCTTGGGAAACAGCCCGGCGATGATGCGTGCCTTCTGAGCCGCGTTGGGCGCGTGCTTGTAGAGCGCATCCACCTCTTTCCAGGTGTAAGGCATCTGGGAGGCGAGCTCCATCGGCGTCCACACCTCGGGATCGATGAGGAGGGGCTTGCCGGTCAGGTCGCCGAGATCTAGCCTCGATTCGGGTCCTTCGACATGGATCGATTTCTTCACCCAATCGGCCCCGTCGAGAATCCACACAGGCAGATCGAGCGTGTAGAAGGGCTCGAGCTGGGTGACGACGAGGCTCGCGACATCGACGCTGACCGACAGCGATGGGGTGGCGGCGGTGTGATACCACTGGCGCGCGAAGCCGGAAAGGTCCTGGCCCGAGACGCGGCTCATCACGGCGAAGAACTCGTCGGTGGTCGCGGGCTGGAACTTGAAAGTCACGAGAAACTCGTGGATGCCTTTCCAGAACACATCCTCGCCCAGAAGGTGCATCAGCATCAAAATGCGCGAGCAGCCGCCCGGATAGGGCGAGCCCATCGTGACCTCTTTGACCGAGCCGGCCGCGCCGGGCACCGCCTTGCGATGGCGGGAGCCGATGCTATCGATCGCGCCTTCGAAGTTGTTGTAGCGGTCGAGGTCGAAGTTGTCCTGGCCGCGAGTTAGGCGGGTGTAGAAAGTGGGCAGAGTGGTCGCAAAGCCCTCGTTGAGCCACATGTGCTCCCAGGTGCGGCAGGTGATCATGTCCCCAAACCAGTGGTGGGCGAGCTCGTGGGCGACGAGGTAGGTCGAATCGCTGACGGGCTCATTGCCGGTGGCGTGCAGCGTGCGGATGGTTTGGGTCACGCAGGTCGTGTTCTCCATGCCGCCAAACATGAAATCGCCGACCACCTCCTGCGCGAATTTGGCGTACGGATAATCGACCCCGGTGAGCTTAGAGTAGAGGTCCACCATCTTGGGGGTGTCGCCGAAGGACGCGCGGCCCTGGCTCACTAGCCCGGGCGGGACGAAGAAGCTCACGGGGATGTCGTGCCACTGGTCTTTGACCTCCACGTATTCGCCCGCGACGAGCGAGATGAGATAGGTGGAGTGCGGCTGCTCCATCTTGTAGTGGAACACCTTCGACTGCGGCTTGGTTTGCACGTCCAACAGGCGTCCGTTCGAGATAGCGGTCCAGGTTGGCGGGACCTCGACGAAGCATTCGTTGGTCGCTTTGTCGTCGGGCAGATCGTAGGTAGGCAGCCAGTAGTGGTTGTCCTCGCCCTCGCCTTGGGTGTAAACCATGCCGGTTTTGGCGGGGAACGCCCTACTTGCGGGCACGAAGTAGAAGCCGGTGACCGGGTTGCCGGTGTAAATCGCGCGGATCTCGAGCGTCTGGCCGGCTTTGGCGGGGCTCGGCAGGTGGACGATGAGCAGGTCGTCCTTGGTTTCATGACCGGCGGGCGCTCCATTTACGGTCACCTTGCCGACGCTGAGTTCGGAGCAGCTTAACTCGACGGTGGAAGAGTCCTCGGTGAGGGTGAGGGTGTTGGTGGCATCGCCCGCGATGCTTCCCCTCGCCATGTCGAAGGACAGCTTCCAAAGCACGTTCTTGAGGTCGTAGTTGTGCTTGGGGTGGGCGGCGAAGGCGCTCACGGCAAGGGCGGGCAGGCAGAAGAAGATCAGACGTGGCTTCATGGGGGTTAGGCTCATTGTAGCCGGGACGCGCGCCAAGGGAAATGCTGGGACCACACCCGAGCATCGAGACGTGCCTGCCTCATAATGCTGAGGATTCGTTTAGCATGCCGTAGCCGTATATGAAGTTGACGGCATTCGGGCGATGGAGTCCGCCGTAACCGCCCATTCCTGGGCTGATGGCTCCTACCTGTGGTGGCGAGCGTTACGCCCGGCACCCTAAGGAGTCTGGAATGGAGCACGTTTGGTTTACGGCAGCCATCTGGCTGGGCCTCGCCCTCGTTGCCACCCTCGTCGCGCTCTGGCTACGCATTTCGGTTGCCTTGACCGAGATCGTGGTCGGGACGGTTGCGCAGGTCGTGATCGTGAGCACGCTGGGTCCCAACCTTCTCGACGCAAAGGAGGGCTGGGTCACGTTTCTAGCCGGGGTCGGGGCGATCATGCTGACCTTTCTGGCGGGGGCGGAACTCGACCCCAAAGCATTCAAAAGCTTCTGGAAACAGGCAGTCTTCATCGGCGTGTTCTCGTTTGCAGCGCCGTTCCTCCTTGGCACGGCGACCGCCTTTTGGCTGTTGAGATGGGATCCGCGTGCCGCGTGGCTTGGCGGCGTCGCCCTTTCCACGACTTCGGTCGCGGTGGTGTACGCGGTAATGCTCGAGCTGGGGCTGAACCGGACGCAGTTCGGGAAGGCCATTCTCGCCGCGTGCTTCGTGACCGACCTGGGGACCGTGTTGGCGCTCGGCGTCCTCTTCGCTCCGTTCACCGCCAGGACGCTCTACTTTGGCGGGGGCATGGTCCTTGCGGTGCCCGCGCTTCTTTATGGGACGCGGCCGTTCTTCCATAAATATGGAAGGCGACCGAGTGAATTGGAGGCGAAATATCTCCTGTTCGCCTTGTTCTTGTTGGGAGGGCTGGCCGTGTGGTCGGGCTCCGAGGCGGTGCTGCCTGCATATCTTGTCGGGATGATGCTCGCCGGTACGGTCGGTACGGACCATCAACTCGTGAGGCGGTTGCGGACCCTGACGTTCGGATTGTTAACGCCCTTCTACTTCATTCGGGCGGGTTCGCTGGTGCACCTTCCGGCGATCGGCGCCGCGTTCGGGGCGTTTGTGTTGCTGCTGCTGAGCAAGATGGTGGCAAAGTTCGTCGGCGTCTATCCCCTATCTCGCCGGTTGGGGCACGATAACGGCGACGCGATGTACCTCACCCTGCTCATGTCGACGGGCCTAACATTTGGGACGATCTCTGCGCTCTACGGTGTTTCGCACAACATCATCGATCAGAGCCAGTATTCGCTCTTGGTCGCGGCGGTGATCGCAAGCGCCGTCATACCGACCTGGATCGCGAATCGCTGGTTTCTGCCTCACCGCCACTTGCCCAAGGGGAGAGGCGCGGAGGATGCGGCCGCGTTTGCCACCGAGGATGAATAGCTACAAGCGGTCTGGCTGCCGGACTAGGATTCGAACCTAGACATGCGGCACCAAAAACCGCTGTCCTACCATTAGACGATCCGGCAATCCAATGCCGAGTATATCAGTGGGGAAGCGAAGGGTGACGAGCGACGAGTGACATTGGGAGATCCGGTCCGGTCGCTCGTCGCTCGTCGCTTGTCGCTTGTCGCTTTCCGCACAGCCTTCCCGGCCGTTACTCGCTGCGCCATACTGGGCGGCATGGAGACTCTTGCGAGCACGGAGCGCGCCCAGCGCCTGGCCGCGCAGCTTCGCGAAGACGGCGTGGACGCCTACCTGGCGAGTTCGCCCATTTCGATGCGCTACCTGCACGGCTTCGGCGAGGACGGGCATGAGCGGTTCCTCATGATGGCGATTCGCGACACGGGCGAGGTACGGCTGATCTGCCCCGCTCTCACCGAGACGAAGGCGCGCCGTGGCGGAGTGGCCGATATCCGAGCGTGGAAGGACGGTGAAGACCCCTTGCGCCACTTTGGCGAGCTCGCCGAGGATTGGACGTTGAGGTCTTCGATAATCGCGGTCGACGACGAAATGCGCGCGGGAATCCTGCTCGCGATGCAAGGCGCGCTGCCCGCGGCGCTGTTCAAGCCAGGCCACCCCATTCTCGCCAAGCTCATGCGGGTGAAGGACGAGGCGGAGTTGGAATTGCTCGCGCGGGCCGCTCGCATCGCGGATGAGGCATTGGACGCCGGCCTCGCCGCAATCCGGCCGGGGGCGACCGAGCTCGACGTGCAACGCGCGCTCAATCGGGAAATGGAGCGCCTAGGAGGCGTACCCACTTTCTGTTTGGTCGGGGCGGGGGCGAACGGGGCGGAGCCGCACCACGAGACCGACGCCACGCCCATTCGCGACGGCGACGTTGTGGTGCTCGACTACGGCTGCGAGGTTGACGGCTATCAGAGCGATATCACGCGCACGGTGGCGCTCGGCGATCCGGGCGAGGAGGCGCACCGCGTGTACCACGTCGTGTATCAGGCGCATCTGGCCGGGCGGCGCGCCATCCAGCCCGGCGTGAGTGGGCGAGACGTGGATCGCGACGCCCGCAAGGTGATCGTGGAGGCGGGCTATGGGGAGTGGTTCGTGCACCGAACGGGGCACGGCATCGGCATGCGCGGCCACGAGGAGCCCTATGTGGCGGAGACCAACACCGAGCCGCTCGACGTGGGTAATTGCGTGAGCGTCGAGCCGGGGGTCTACCTGCCTGGGCGCTTTGGGGTGCGGATCGAGAACATCGTGACGGTGGAAGAGGGCGGCGAGCGCTCGCTGAACGACGAGCCGCTCGCCGAGTTGCTCTGCCTCAAGCCTGCGTAGCGCCCGGGCGACGCCGGGCAAACACCGGAACGACCAGGCACGAGGCAACCGCGATCCACGGGAATGCGGGCAAGAAGGGAAACGTCTGCGGCCCGGAGGGAAGCACCGCCTCCACCGCCAGGCACGAGCGCGCCCTGAGCGGCGCCTGGGCGAGAAGCCGCCCGCGCCCATCGCAGGCGATCGAATAGCCGAGGCTGGCCGAGCGGATCAGGGGTAGGCCGGTCTCGATCGAGCGCCAGATGGTGCAATCGCGAAGCTGCTCGGGCGCCGATGTGCCGAAATACCAATCGTCCTGGCTGAGCACGGCCAGAAGCTGGGATCCGTTGCGCGCCTGCCGGTACGCGATATCGGGGAACAGCGCCTCAAAGCAGATCATCGGCCCGAGGCGTATGCCCGCGACGTCCAGCGTGCGAATCTCGCTTCCGGGGATCAAGTCGTCGTTCGGCAAGTTGAAGCTGTCGAGCAAGGGTAACACGCCGCGACCGGGCACATACTCGCCAAAGATCACGAGGCGGGTCTTGTCGGCGTAGCTCCAATGGCCGTCGTAGGCGAACACCGATTGGTGGGCGGGCCGCGATCCCCGCCGCGCGCCGAATACGACCGGCACCCTGCCGATCGGAACTCCGACCGGAGGCTCGCCATCGCTCGAAGCGGCCATGCCCTCGGGCAGGAGGAGGAACGCCGCGCCCGATTGACGCGCCTCATCGCTCAGAGCGAGGACGCTCGCTTGTGCTTGCACCGCCGTCATGACCGGCTCGCCGAACGCAAGGTCCAGCCCCGGCTGGCCGACGGCGACGAGTACGGGAAGCCCCTCGATCGGGCGGGCATACCAAAGGGCGGACAGGAGGGGCATCGCGACGGCGATGAGGGCGGCGGGCCAGAGTCGGGCGACGCTCTCGCGAGCCACGAGACGGGCCGCGATCACGTTAACGAGCAGCACCCACGCCGAGATGAGAAACACCGTTCCGAGGGCGGCAGGCTGAATGATGGCTGGATAGGGCGTAAGCGGCAGGGCGGTCAAGCCCCACGGGAAGCCGATACCGGGCGCGTAGGATCGAAGCACCTCCACGCCAGCCCAGACGAGCGGGATCAACCACGGCCGGCCAGCGACCCAGCAGAGCCGCATCAGGCAACCGGCCAGGGCGAAGAAGAGGGCGGTGACCAAAGCCGCGCCCAGCCAAGGAATCAGGGAGAGGGCAAGGCTGTGGGTCCAGCGATGGGTTAGGACTTGCAGCCACTGAAGCTGCGCAAGCATGAACACGAGGCCGAAGGTGTAGCCGGAGCGCACGGCGCCCCTCGCCGTCTGGCCGCGCAGCGCGATTAGCCACGGCACGAACGCGAGGAACACGAGGGGTCGCAGGTTGAACGGCGGAAAGGCTAGGGTCAGAAGCAGCGCACTGACGATTCCGGGCCAGCGGTCGCGCCAAGGGCTCGACCGAGGCTGGTCGGCGCTATCGGGAAGCGCCATCGATGCCCCCGCTCAGAGCCCCCGCGAGCGTCAGGTGGGATGTGTCGTTGTACCGAACGAGCTGGAATAAGCCGTCGGGCCGGCGCTGCAGCTCGCTGAGCGAGGCGTTGCCAAAGCGGAAGGCTCGGGAGGTCTCGAGACTGCCTTTGAGCAGCCTTGCCAGCATCAGGGCGTTCGCTCCGCCATGGCCGACCACGAGGCGGTCACCCTCGGCTGAAAACAACTGCTCGACAATGGCCCCGAGCCGATCCCAAACGTCGGCGAACGATTCGCCTCCGGGTGGGCGCACATGGAACGCGTCGAGGCCGAGGCGGACTTGGTCTTGGCTCGAGCGCTGGAACAGGTCTTCGAACGTGAGACCCTCCCAGTCGCCGAACGATCTCTCCCGCAGCGCCGGGTCGAGGCGGAGAGGTGAGCCCAGCGCCTCGGCAACGATGCGGGCGGTCTCGGCGGCGCGAGCCAGGTCGCTGGCGACGACTTCCACGGTCGGAAGGCCGCGCATCGACTCGGCCAGGCAATGGGCTTGATCGATGCCGATCGCATCGAGAGGGATGTCGGCGTGGCCTTGGGCTCTGAGTTCGGCGTTCCAGGCCGTCTGGCCATGCCGAACCACGGATAGCCGCATGGCCCGGGTTATACCTGCCGGATCGTGCTTAAGCCGCGCTCGACGCCTGGAGACGGAGAGGGTTGGCAAGTGGCCTCCGCACGCCAGAGCGGAGCGGACGGGGGCGGAGGTTCATACGGCCCTGCGCCGAAATTCGACGTCGAATAATCGGTGGCGGCGGCCCACTCTCAGGCTGGTAGCTTGACTCCATGAGCGCGTTGCCTTCGCCAACCACCCTTTACAAGGCTCTCGTTAGCCGCGATTCGGCCTACGACGGCATCTTCTACGTCGGCGTGAGGACCACCGGCATTTTCTGCCGGCCGGTATGCCCGGCCCGCAAGCCCAAGCCAGAGCACGTGGAGTATTTCGCCAACCGAAGCGATGCGCTCCACGCGGGGTATCGGCCGTGCAAGCGCTGCCGCCCGATGGAGTCCGGCGGCTCGCCTCCGACCTGGGCGAAGCGGTTGCTGCAGAAGGTCGAGGGGCATCCGACCGAGCGGATGACCGATTCGGATGTGCGCAGGCTTGGCATCGACCCTGAGCGGGCTCGGCGCTACTTCAAGACTGCTTACGGGATGACCTTCCAGGCCTACCAGCGCTCGCTTCGCATGGGGCTCGCGCTCCGCGAGATAAGATCAGGCGGCGGGATCGTCGAGGCGGCCATGGATGCGGGCTACGAATCGGACAGCGGCTTTCGTGACGCCTTCGAGGCGATTATCGGATCGACCCCGGGCCGGGCCGACGCGGCGCGCGCGGTCTATGCCAAATGGATCGATACGCCACTCGGCGGCATGCTTGCCTGCGCGGACGACGAGGGGCTTTGCCTGCTCGAGTTCGTCGACCGGCGCATGCTGCAGACCCAAATCGAGACCCTCCGGCGACGGCTGGGGTGCGCGGTGGTGCCGGGCGAGCACCCGGTGCTGCGCCAAATCGAAGAAGAACTGGCGGCTTATTTTAAGGGCGAGCTGCGCGAGTTCAAGACGCCGCTCCGCGCGCCGGGCACCTCGTTCCAGATGAAGGTTTGGGAGAGGCTGCGCGCTATTCCCTACGGGCAGACGCTATCTTACGGGGAGATGGCGCGTGACATCGGAGTTCCCGACGCCCAGCGGGCGGTGGGCAAGGCCAATGGCGACAACCGGCTTGCGATTATCATTCCCTGCCACCGGGTGGTGCGCGCCGACGGCACGCTTTGCGGCTATGGCGGGGGGATGTGGCGCAAGCGGTGGCTGCTCGACCTGGAGCGGGGCGAGCGGAAGCTGGATCTGGGGTAGCGCGGTTTTCGGACACACTAAGTCTCGCCAAGCCCTCAACCGCCTGCAGCGTTATTTGGTTGGACACCCTCCCCTTGCCCCTCCCTCAAGGGAGGGGATGATTTTCTTTGGTTCGCTCGCGCCCTCCGGGCGCTCGCTCGCCTTGTTTTCTTGCAACGCCATCCTTGGCGTTGCCGGCGGGCCAAGCGAAGCCACTGCACGGCAATGCAAAGCCTTCGCAGAGCCACCGCAAAGCGCTTCCTCCCCGAAACCTCAAGTCGATTGCGAGCTTCACGCCCTAAACCTAGTAAAGCTGCGTGCCGATTCTGATGGTGGGATGAACCGCGGAATCTACACGACGGTATCGGGCATGATCGGCGCTCAGCGCTGGCTCGACGTCGTGGCGAACAACCTCGCGAACGTATCGACGGTCGGCTTCAAGCGCGACGCGCTGAGCTTCGCCGACACGGTCGAACGCGAACTGAGGGCGGCGGGCGGACTCGGGCAATCGATCGGGAGCATCGGCGCGGGCGCCGATATCGACAGCCAGTACACGGTGATGGACGAGGGCCCGATCGAATCGACCGGACGGCCACTCGACATGGCGGTGGAAGGCCCGAAAGGCATGTTCGCGGTCCAGACTCCCAACGGCCTGCGCTACACACGCGACGGCGCATTTACCTTGAACGCGCAGAGCCAAATCGTAGACCGCGCCGGCAATCCGGTGCTCGACAACCGGTCCCTTCCGATCACCCTGCCGACTGGTGGCGAACCGGTGGTGAGCGCCAGGGGCGAGATCGCGGTGAACGGCGCGAGCGTGGCGACCCTGGGCATCTTCGACGGGGCGTTCATGAAAGAGGGCGAAAACTTGTATTCATCGACAAATGCGAGCGCGGCGGAGATCGCTGTTCGGCCCCGGGCGCTCGAAGGATCCAATGTCAACGCGGTTGCCTCGATGATCGAAATGATCCAGATCAACCGCCTCTACGAACTCGCGCAGAGGAGCGTCACCCAACAGGACGACCTCACGCAACGACTTACCCAGAGCCTCCAGAACCGCTAGTTGAACGCTGGACCCGACGCCCAACCGGGCTAAGGGAGGCAGGCGGCGCCAGGGATTAGGGCGCCGCGCCGAGCGGCTCACGGATGGCGACACGACACCGAGGAGCAGTCGCCGCGAATGATACGAACTTTAACAACTGCGGGCGCGGGCATGATCGCGCAGCAGACAAATTTGGACACGATCGCCAACAACCTGGCGAACGTCAACACCGTCGGATTCAAGTCGCTACGCGCCGAGTTCCAGGACATGGTCTATCAGACCCTGCGCGGATCGGGCGCGGCTTCGGGCGCGTCTTCCTCGACTCCGACCGCCTTGCAGGTGGGCCTTGGCTCGCGGTTTTCCGCCACGAGCGTGACGGCGGGGGTCGGGCCGATGCAGACCACCGGCAACCCGCTGGATGTCGCGATTCAGGGCGAGGGCTTCTTCCAGGTGCAGCGCGCCGATGGAACGCTGGCGTACACGCGGGACGGGTCGCTCAAGCGCGACGCGACCGGGCTGCTCGTGACGAGCGATGGCTTCCACGTGATCCCGGAGGTGACGATTCCTTCCGGCGCGACCGCGGTTTCCATTGCCCCAACCGGCGTGGTGACGGCCGTATTGCCGGGCCAAAGCGAGCCTCAGCAACTGGGGCAAATTACGATTGCCACGTTCTCGAACCCGGCCGGCCTCACCCGCATGGGGCAGAACCTGTTCCAGGCGGGCGGAGGCAGCGGCGATGCGAAGGTGGGCAATCCGGGCGACAACGGCTCGGGCACCTTGCAATCCGGCTTCCTCGAAGGATCGAACGTGCAGGTGGTCGAGGAGATGGTTCGGATGATCACCGCGCAGCGGGCGTACGAGATCAACTCGAAGGCCATCCAGACCGCCGACGAGATGCTCTCGACGATCAACAACCTCAAGAGGTAATTGCCCATGTTTAGCGCCCTCATCGCCGGAGTAGCCCTTACCCAGGGCCTTGGCATCGACCTTTGGGTGGATGGCAAGGGGATGCTGCGCTTTGCCCGCGAAGGCCGCGCGGTTTACGCCAAGCGTGCGCGCCTCGTGGCGCAAGGCGGCGAGCTTGTTGGGCCCGGTGGCTGCCCGCTGCTGCCAAGCATTAGGGTTGCTTCGACCGGGCAAAGCCTGTCGGTGGATTTGGAGGGGCGGCTAACGGTTGTGACCGGCAGCAGTCGAACCGAAATCGGTCGGCTGGTGCTGGCCGTTGTGCCGGATGAGTCTCGGCTGGCCGCCGACGGCGCTTTCCTGATTTCGGCCGAGCGACCCACGCTCGGCGAGCCGGGCGAAGGCGTTCTTGGCGTCATCCGGAGCACTGAAGGCGCCGCGGTGCATGCCCAGGCGACGATTACCAAGCCCACTCTGGTCGCGCCTTACGTTGGGCCGGTTAGGGCTGCCGTGACAGGGCCGGGGACGATCAAGGTGCGGCCAGTCTCGCAGATCGCCGGTTCGCGCATGCTTCTCGGCGAGCTTGCCGACATCTCCGGGCCTGCCGACCTGGTCGAGCGACTGTCGAAGGCGGAAGTGGGCGATTCGCCCACGTTCGGCGTTTCGCGCGGGATCGATTCGGTCTCGATCGAGTCGTGGCTAAGCCGCGCGGGATTCGCCACCAAGGATATTCGGCTCGAAGTGCCGCCAGGCGCGCGCGCTGAGCGCGCCGCCCAGCGGATTCCGGAATCTCGATTCACGGATGCGGCGATCGAGGCGGCCCGCAGCCGCATCGGCATCGCCGCGCCGCTGTCTTCCGATTCGCAACAGGGCGAATTCGTCTGTCCCGCCGGTGCGGTCGCGCTAGAGGTCGAGGCGCTCAATCAGAGCGGCACTTCGATCACGGCGACGGTGGCGGTGCGCGTGGATGGGAAACGCTACAACGCCCGTGCTTTGAGCCTGCACATAGATGGCGGCGCGGTCGCGATCCGCCCCGGCCAGAGCGTCAAGGTGGTGATCCGCAGCGCGGGCGCGGTGGTCGAGATCAGCGGCAAGGCCCGAACCGGCGGCGTGCTCGGCCAGAGCGTGACGGTCGTGACCGCGAGCGGCACCACGCACACGGGCCGAGTCACGGGGCCAGACCAAGTGGAGGTCAAGCTGTGAACATTCGATACGCTCTCGTAGCGTCGCTCGCTTTGGTGGCAAGCGCGTTCGCCGCCGCCCAGGAGGAAAATCCGGGCTCGCTGTGGCCGAGCGGCTATCGCAATCCGCTCCTAGATCGAACCGCCCACCGCGAAGGGGACGTGATCACGATCCTGATTAGCGAGACCTCGACCGCATCGTTCACCGCGACGACCACGACTTCAAAGACCGATAAGACAGACGTGCCCCATATCAACATCCCCGTCCTCGGCAATCTGTTCAGCGTTCTCGGCATCGGGGCCACCAGCACCACCGCCGGCAACGGCGCCTCGACCCAAGAGGGCAAGCTGACCGCCCGCCTTACGGCGGTGGTTAAGAAGGTGTTCGCCAACGGGACGATGCTGGTCGAAGGCTCGCGCTCGGTGCGGACGAACAAGGACACCCAGGTCTTCCGGTTGAGCGGGATCGTTCGCCGCGAGGATATCAGGCCCGACAACACGGTGTTGAGCGAGAGCCTCGCCAACGCGGAGATCCATGCCGACGGCAAGGGCCAGATCAGCGACCGTCAGCGGAAGGGCATTTTGACTAGGCTTTTGGACTGGCTGTTTTGACGAATCGATATGAGTAAGTCTGCTTTTTGGATTCTGATGGTATCGCTGGCAAGCGGCTCGCCGGCGCAAGCCCCCACTTCGTCCGACCCTGCCCCGCCCGCACCGGCGGCGCGGCTTGCGCCGAGCCCAAGCGCGGTTCAGCGCGAGCGGATCGCCCAGGCGGAGGATCGTGGAGTGGAGGTGCGGATCAAGGACATCGCCCATTTCCGCGGCGTGCGCAGCAACCAGGTCTCCGGCTTTGGGCTGGTGATCGGCCTTGAGGGCACGGGCGATACGAAGAAGACGCCTATGACCCAGACCTTGCTCGCCAACCTTTTTTTGGATTACGGCACCCAGGTCGATCCGAAGAACATGGACGTTCGCAACGTGGCCCTCGTGATCGTCACGTGCGAACTTCCGCCGTTTGCCAAGCCGGGGGCGAAGGTGGACGTGCTCGTTTCGTCGGTCGGCGACGCCAAGAGCCTTCAGGGCGGCACGCTGCTCCAAACGCCGCTGTTCGCGGCGGGAAATCGCGATCGCGCTTATGTGGTGTCGGAAGGGCCGATCAGCATCGGCGGATTCAACGCCTCGTCGGGCGGCAACTCGGTGCAGAAGAACCATGTGAACGTGGGCCGTATCCCCGAGGGCGGCATCGTCGAGAGCTCGGTGCCGACTCGGGTTTTGTTCGGCGGAAACGCAATGTATTTGGAGTTGGACCACGAGGACCTAACGACCGCGCAAAGGGTCGCGACGGAGGTGTCCAAAGAGCTGCCCGAGGCCCTTGCAACCGCGCTCGACGGAGCGACGATTCAACTCACGCTGCCAAGCGGCGCGAACTCCGTGGGCTTTATGAGTCGGATCGAGGCGCTCAAGGTCTTCGCCGACGTGGAGGCCAAGGTGGTCATCAACGAGCGTACGGGCACGATCGTGGTGGGCGGGAACGTGCGCATCGGACCGGCGGCGGTCGCCCATGGCAGCCTGAATGTTCGCATCGAGCAGGAGCCGGTGATCAGCCAGCCCGCGCCCCTTTCCAACGGGCAGACGGTTCAGACCACCCAGACCCAGGTGAACGCGGGGCAGGACACGGCCAAGGTCGCGATGGTTGCGCCCAACACAACCGTAGCAGACCTAGCGCGGATTCTTCAGGCGCTGGAGCTGAAGCCGACCGACATCATCTCCATCTTGCAGGCGCTTCGCCAGCAGGGCGCCCTGAAGGCGAGGATCGAGCTCCAATGAGCAATCCCCCTTTCGGTGGCGGTCCAGGCGGCCCAGCGCGCCACGCCGAAGCTGCAGAAGCTTCGCGAGGCAGCCAAGGGGATCGAGGCGATCTTCGTGAAAGAGCTGGTTTCGCAGATGCGAAAGAGCGTGCATCACGTCGCTATCGGCCAATCGATGGGCGCGAAGATGTACGACGAGATGTTCGACCAGGCGCTGGCCGAATCCGCGGCCCGGAAGTCGAATTTCGGCATTGCCGAAGTGCTCACCAAGCAGTTTTCCAAGGAGGTTTTGAGCCAGGAGATCACCCGGCTCGAGCGCGAGGCTAGGACGGCCCGAATCGACATCAAGGGCTAGCCCCCTTATGAGGAGAACCAACCTAGATGAAGACACGAGAACTTCAGACGATCTGGTGGGACTGGCTCGGAACATCCGAGCGCCTGCTGAGATCGCTGTACGAGCAAACCGCCGCCCTAACCTTGCGCGATGTGGGGCGAGTCGAGCGCATCCAGCCCGAGCTGGACTCGATGATGGAGCGGATGAGAACCCTAGATGCAGATGCTTTGACCTGCGCCAAGAGGCTGGCCGAGGAGTTGGGCGCGGAGCCCAGCCTTCGAGGTCTGGTGCAGGTGCTTGAGAAGGCCGAAGCGCAGCAACTGCAAGGACTGGCTAACCGCGTGACCGTCGTGGCGCGCAACGTTCAGGGGGTCGTCGCCAAAAACCGCACGCTGATTCAAAACGAGATGACCTACATCGACGGCACGCTGACCCTGATCGCCAAAGCGGCGGTGCAGGCCCAGGGGCCGTTCGCGCGGAAGGAGGGGGCGTCGGTGCTCGTCAACGAGGCCGCCTAACCAACCATGCCCAGTCCGTTCCTCGGAATCGATATCGCTTCGCAGGCGTTGCGCGCGTTCCAGCGTGCCCTCGACGTTACGGGCCACAACATCTCGAACGTCAACACGCCGGGCTACTCACGTCAGGTCACCGACTTCACCGAAATCACGCCGACCACGTTCTTTGGCACTAAGGTGTTGGCGCTCGGCCAAGGGGTCGGGATCGACGCGGTCAACCGCATCCGCGACGCGTTTCTCGACGCGCGGATGATCGCCGCACAAGGCGATCTGGGCAAGTCGACGACACTCTCGGACGGTCTGAAGCAGGTGGAGTCGGCGATGAACGACACGACCGGGAACGGAATCGGGGATGCGCTCGACCAGTTCTTCAACGCCTGGTCGGCGCTGGCCTCGAATCCCAACGATCCGGCGACGCGCGTTCAGGTGCAACAAGCGGGCAGCCTGCTTGCGGGCAAAGTTAGGAGCGCTTACCAGGACCTTTCGACCCTGAAAGCCCAGCAACAGGCGTCCGTGACAGGGACGCTCGACCAGATCGACCAATTGACGGCGACGATCGCCGATCTGAACAATCAGATTCGCAATAAGCCCACCTTCGGCGACGTGCCGAACGACCTGCTCGACAAGCGCGATCAGGCGATCCGGGAGCTCAGCGGGCTAGTCGACATTCACACGTACGACCAGTCGGACGGCAGCGTCACGATCACGATGAATCAGCTGACGCTGGTCGACCGGGGCGGCGCGAGGCTGATTCCGCGGACCTTCGACACGGCGACGGGGCAGCTTAGCGACGCTAACGGAACATACGACGTGCGCGGAGGGAAGCTTGCCGGAGTGATGCAGGCGGTCAACACCATCTCGGGCTACCAGAGCCAGCTCGACCTGCTAGCCAACACTTTGAGGACGCAAGTGAACTCGGTTCACGCCACCGGCACGAACCCGCTCGGCACGACGGGCATCAACTTCTTCAACGACGCGAACCCGCAGACGGGAGCGATCGACTTCGATCTCGACCCTGCGATCAAAGCCGATGCGCAGGCGATCTCGTCAGGCGCGAGCGGCAACCCGGGCGATGGAGGGCTGGCCCTCTCGCTCTCGCGGCTGCGCGATCAAACGTTGGCAGGGCTCGGAGGTCAGACCGTTTCAGGCTACTACACCGGGCTGGTTAGCCAAATCGGGCGTGATGCGAGCTCGTCCCAGACTACGGGTTCGACCCAGACCGCCGTGGTCCAGCAGATCGATAGCCAAATACAGAGCGCGAGCGGCGTGTCGCTCGACGACGAAATGGCGAACATGCTCAGGTTCCAACGGAGCTACCAGGCGGCGGCCAAGGTGCTGAGCGTTTTCGACCAGGCGACCGATGATTTGATCAAGATGCTTCCCTAGCAAAGTGACCAGGATAGGCGATGCGGATAAGCACAAGCCAGCAGTTCGATACGTTTTCGGCCAACATCGCGGTTGCGGCGCAGCAGATGTTCGAGGCGCAGCAGCGAGTGAGCACCGGCCGGCGCTTGAATCAGTTGAGCGACGACCCGGTGGGGGCGTCGTCGGCTCTCACGATGCGTTCGCTCCGCACGGGGCTGAGCCAGTACAGCAGCAACCTGCACGCGGCCAAGGGGATGCTTGGCTATTCGGACACAGCCATGGGCGAGACCACGAATCTGCTCAACCGCGCCTATCAGCTCGCTTTGGCAGGCGCGAACAGCGCCACCGACCAGGCGGGTAGGGCTGGGATGGCGAGCGAGATCGCAGGCATCCAGAGCAGGCTGGTCGATCTGGCCAATTCGAAGGGTCCGAACGGCCAATATCTTTTCGGCGGGCAGAAGAACGCCGCGCCGCCTTATGCGGTCAACGCGGGCGCGCTTACCTATTCAGGCGACACGAACGATGTGGTGGTCGAGGTCGGGCCGCTCGATACGATGGCGGCGACGACCCAGGCCTCGACGATTTTCACCGACGCCTATGCCCAGCTTGAAAATCTGAAGAACAACCTCGCGAGCGGCAACGTGGGCGCGATTGGAGGCCTCTCGGTTGCCGATATGCAGAGTTCGCTGCAAGCCGTGTCTCTAGCACGGGGGACGATCGGGGGCAAGCTGCGCACCGTGGACGAGTTCACGAGCCAAAACGACCGCCGGAGCAACGACCTCACCGTGGGGATTTCCGACGTGGAGGATGCGGATATCGCCGAGAGCGTGGTGAAGTACCAAGCGGCGAAAACTGCCTACGACGCCGCGCTCAACGTGGCCAGCCAAGGCTTTGGATTGAGCCTGCTCAATTTCATGAAGTGAGGAATATGAAGGTCAAAGGAACCCGCTTTGCGACGATCGACTATCGAAACGAGGATGTGATCACGTTCTCCGAGGGGCTGGTGGGCTTTGAAACCTGCCGACGGTTCGTGCTCATTTCGTCCCGCCCGGAAAGCGCGTTTCGCTGGTTGCAGAGTCTTGACGAGCCCGCGCTGGCGTTCCTGGTAATCGACCCTGCCCAGTACGTTCAAGGCTACGAACCGACGGTGCAGGAAGCGGTGGCGACGTCGCTCGAATTGGCGGAGGAGACCCCGCGGATGGTGCTTACGACGGTTTCAATCCCGCCCGGAAAGCCCAATGACCTCACCCTGAATCTCGCCGCCCCGATCGTGGTGAACGCGGCAACCCGGCAAGCCCGGCAAGTGGTACTTGAGGGCGAGGCGTATACTATGAGGCACCGGGTGTTCCCGCAGGGGGACCGGGAGAGCCAAGAAGCGGCCGCTTGATTCGCGGCGGCGAGGCGGCTGTCACACCTCGCCCGGCTATGGAGGGCCAAATACGCGATGCTGGTGCTCACACGGAAGGTCCATCAGAGCATCGTGATCGGCGAGTCGATCGAGGTCGTCGTTCTCGAAGTTCGCGGCGAGCAGGTTCGGCTGGGAATTAGGGCGCCGCGCGACGTGGCGGTGCACCGCAAGGAGATTTTCGACCAGATCGTCGAAGAGAACAAAGCCGCCGCGCAAACCCGCCCCGAAGACGTGCCCGAGTGAGGGCTCCGTCGCGCATCGGTGTGGGCATCGAGGCGGCGGTTGCACTCTATCTCGTCGCCGCTGCGTTCGCTCTCGTGGCCGAAGGCCTGGCTCACGCACCCGCGATTAAGGTGCTTGGAGCCTTGATGGTGCCCGCGATGGCGGTGTCGGTATTACTGCTCCTGACTCTGCTTTTCCCGGGCCTGTTGGCGCCGGGCCGATTAAGCTCACCACTACCCATTAGCCTGTCGTTCCTGTTCTTTGCCCTCATTCGATTCTTGATGGCGCTTGGTCCGGATTCAGAGCCGCCCATCCTGCGCCACGACGGGCTCGGGGCTGGTGTTGGACTGTGGCGAAGCTTGCCGTTGGACCTGGTGGTGGTTGTGACGCAATCGGCGGTGCTCGCATCGTTAGCGGTGCTCGGGCGGGACCGCCCTGTGCAGGGCCAGACGGTAGACTGATGGTTCGATGCAGGTTCATTTTGGCATCGAGGCCCTGCGGCCGGAATGGGAAGCGGCGGTCGCCTGCGTTGGGACGTTCGACGGTGTCCATTTGGGCCATCGCGCGGTCATTTGCGAGGCGGTCTCGATAGCCTCGACCCGTGAACAGCCGTGCGTGCTAGTGACATTCGACAGGCATCCCGCTACGATTCTTCGTCCCGAATCGCAGCCGAAGTTGATCGCGTCGCTCGATGAAAACCTCCGGTTGTTTGAGTTCTTGGGGGTTGCGGTTGCGATTGTGCTCACGTTTGACCAAACCCTGAGCGAGACCGGCGCGACCGAGTTCCTGGATCGGGTGCTGGTGGGAGCGATCCGCGCCAAAGCGCTCGTTCTCGGCCACGACTTTGCCTTCGGACGAGGTCGCGAGGGAACCCCGGAATGGCTTACCAAAAGGATAGAGACGCACGTGGTTGGGGCGGTCGAGGAAGGCGGTCGTCGCGTAAGTTCCTCTGCGATCCGTACGGCGATCTCGGAGGGGCGTGTGGAAGATGCCTCCCGCTGGCTTGGGCGTCCGTTTGAGATATCGGCGGTGGTCGTGCCTGGCCAGAAGCTGGGCAAGAGCCTTGGGTTTCCCACCGTGAACTTGGCCCGGTCCATCGACCAGGTGGTTCCGGCAGACGGGGTTTACGCCGGGCGTTGCGAGACGCCTCACGGCGTTTTCCGGGCAGCGGTCAGCGTTGGGGTTCGGCCGGCGGTTGGTGGTGGCGTGCGAACGATCGAGGCCTATTTGCTCGACTACCCTGGGAAATCGTTGTACGGCGCGAGCGTGCGACTCGAGTTGTTGCGCCGTCTTCGCGAGGAGCGCGACTTCGAAAGCGTCGACGACCTACGGGAGCAGATTCGCCTCGATGTAGAAAGGGTCGCTGCCAGCGTCTAACCTTGTGGAGGTCGAGATGAACCCGATCGCTCTGAGGTCTCTAGTGGTGCTCGTGTTGGCGGGCCCGTTCGTGGGGAAGTACATCAGCGCGAACTGGTTGAACGGAGGCGACTCGCGTCAGGTGCGAGAAGCTCTGGATCGGGCGCTGGAGGCTTGCCGAAAGGGTGAGGCGAACCCCGTGCTCGACACACTATCGGATCAGTTGAAGGTCAACGACCAAAGTGCGCCGAGCCGTCGGGACGTTGCCCAGTTCATACGGCAGGCGCGCCCGGAGATCACGGTGGCCTCGGCCGAGCCCTTCGTCTATGGCGACCAGGCCCGGATGACGGCGCCGACTCACGTTCGGGTTCAGTGGCTCCTGTTTAGCGCCGATCGCGACGTTGGCGCGGTTACGTACGTTTTTCGCAGAGAAACGGGATTCGAATGGCTCGTGGTGCCAGTGCCGAGGTGGCGGCTGAGCGAGGTCTTGGTTTCAAAAGGCGTGGTGCCGGAGCAGCCGACCCTTTGACACCGAATTTTATAGGGACTTGGGGGAAGATCGGTGGTAATATGCCGCCAGTTCCCTGTCAAAGGGTTCGGCGGGGTTGCCCCGCCCCACTTCAGGAGGTGGCAAATGAGGAAGCTAATTGGTCTGCTGTTCGCAGGCATTCTCGTTTCGGTGATGTTTGGCTGCAGTGGCGGCGACCAGGGCGCTGCTGCGCCTGAGCCCGGCGGAGCGCCGAAGGGCGCCATGAAGAACGAGCCGAAGACCGACGCCGCTCCGCCCGCTCCGGCGGCCGAAGCCCCGAAGGCGGAGGCTCCGAAGGGCGACGCCAAGATGCCGGCCCCCAAGGGCAAGTAAGCCCCACGACTGGGCTCAGGCCCGCGATGCGGGACTCTCCCTGTGGGAGGGTCCCGCTGTCGTTTAGGGGCTGAAGCATGTCGCGGTAACCTGGACGGCGATGCTGGACCCTCGGATCACCCGCCTTGCTGAGCTTTTCGCCGACCATAGCCTTGGATTGAGCGCTAAGGACTCCGTCCTGATCCATGCCTTCGATATTCCGGAGGAGGCTGTCACCGAGTTCGTGCGAGTTTGCCAGAACCGAGGCGCGCGCGTTGCCATCCGGCTCGAAAGCCAGCTGGTGAGAAGGCAACTGATGCACGGCATGAACGAAGCCACGGCCATCTTGCACGCGGAGATCGAGCGCCACGAGATGGATCAGATGACGGCGTACATTGCCCTTCGCGGCAGCCACAATTACGCCGAGCAAGCGGACGTGCCATCCGAGATTCAGAGTCTATGGCAGCGCCTGTATGTTCAGCCAGTGGTGTTCGGCGTGAGGGTCCCGAAAACGCGATGGGCTGTGACGCGCTGGCCAACCCCCGCAATGGCACAGCAAGCGAACCTATCGACGCCCGCGTTCGAAAAGTTCTACTTCGACGTGTGCCTGGTCGACTACGCCAAGATGGATGTGGCAGCTAAGCCGCTGGCCGAACTCATGGAGACGACAGACGAGGTTCGATTGGTGGGCCCGGGCACCGACTTTCGGTTCTCGATCAAGGGCATCGGCGCGGTTGCGTGCTCTGGCGAGGCGAATATCCCCGACGGCGAATGCTACTCCTGCCCTGTGCGCGACTCCGGCAACGGGATCGTGCAGTACAACACGGTTTCGGTCTACCAAGGAGTCGAGTTCAAAGACATTCGACTTGTGGTGAAGGACGGACGGATCGTGGAGGCGAGCGCGGGCGATCAAACGACCAAGCTAAACGAGATTTTGGACACGGACGATGGGGCGCGCCATTTCGGCGAGTGGTCGTTGGGCTTCAACCCGCACGTGCTTAGCCCAATGAGAGACACCCTTTTCGACGAAAAGATAGCCGGATCATTTCACCTTACCCCTGGCAACGCTTATGAAGGCCGTGGGGGCAGCGGCAATCGCTCCGCCATCCATTGGGACATCGTTTGCATTCAGCGCCCGGAATATGGGGGCGGGGAGGTTTGGTTCGACGGGAAGCTCATACGCAAGGACGGACTGTTTGTGACAGACCAACTCAACGGATTGAATCCGGCGTCGCTGGCTTAGATCTTGGTCTCGGCTTCCATCGTGCCGCCATCCCCGTCTAACTGCGCTTCGACCGTCACCGTGGCATGGAGCAGACCATCCTTCTTGGGCGCGTAGTCCTGAATCAGCACAGGGGTCGTCAGCTTTCGCTTGGCGCGTATTGACCGGTTGGTGAGTCGCTGGGGCTTTGCGGGATCACCCTCGAACGGCGTGCCGGTGTACTGCTTGCCGTCTATCTCAAACAGGACACGAAAATCGATGACCGTGTTGTTGGTGCGGTTGACGATAGTCACCTTGCCAACCGCCACTCGCTTTCCGTTCTTGGTCCTGACCGCTCCCGCGGCCCCGTTGATCCCTATGGTGGGCATCGAGTCGCCAAGGTCCGTTTGCAAATGCTCGGACCGAAAGACCGGCTCGTTGCTGCTGCGCGACCTCTCGAGAGTGCTCTGACCGACGTACGCCACCTCGGGGAGGAACACCCTTTGTGGCGGGGTATACGCAGCCGCAGTCAACGCGGAGGGCATCTCGCTTCGGGTAACGCGAAACTCCTGAGCGACGGGCGCGGGCGGGGCAGGCGGCGGCTCGTTTACGGCGACGGAGACCTGCTTCGAGCCAGACTGCACATAGAGCAAGCCCCCGATGCAGATCGCGACCAGCGCGATCACACCGGCGATGATGGGCAGGTAGCTCACCCGGGACTCGTCGTCATCGCGAAGAAGATCCACGGCGCTCCGCGGATCGTAAGACTTGCGCATGGCGCGCAGGGAAAGAGGGCGCTTGCACCAGTCGCAAACGAGATCGGACTTGCTTTCGATTCCGCACCAGTTGCAAATAGGCATGGTCGCCAGTTACCGCGGCGCGCGCAACCGCCCCTTCAGTATATAGTCGCCTTCGAGCCCTTCAAGGTTCCACCCAAACCTTTTCTGCAAAAATGACGCCGGTCAGAAACCGAGCGATTTCATCAGACAAGCTCTACGCCCGGCTCGCCGGAGACCACCACTCCAACCATCGGATAGCGATCCAACTTCTCCTCCGTCAGGATTGCGAGCCCCCCGCTTGTCTGAGGGTCGACAGCCAGATGGGCGACCCAGTCGGGGGCTTTGCCGACGACGAGAGCCTCAGCGAGAAAGTCGCGGTTTCTAGCTCCCCCCGCAGTCGTTTGGCGGTCTCGTATCAAGTCCTCGATCCCGGAGAGCATGGGCAGCCGCTGCCACTCGATCTTGATCCGAACGCGCGAGGCACGCGCGATGTTGAACAGGTGCCCGGCCAGGCCAAAGCCGGTGATGTCGGTGGCGCAACGCGCGCCGGCGGCCAGCCCGACCTCAGCCGCGGCGGCGTTCAGTTCGCACATCGCGGCAATCGCGGCCTCGAGAAGCTCGGGTGGACAGCGGTCATGTTTGGCCGCCGTCGCCGCCACGCCGACTCCAAGCGGTTTGGAGAGGTAGATATGGTCCCCGGGCTTCGCGAGGGTATTGACGAACATGTTCGCGGGATCGACGAGGCCGGTCACCGCCATGCCGAACTTCGGCTCTGAGTCCACCACCGAATGGCCCCCGATGATCGCCGCGCCGGATTCGACAGTCTTGTCCGCCATGCCTTTGAGTATCTGGGTCCACATTTCGGCAGGAGCCGAGTCCGGATCGAAGCAGGCGATGTTGAGGGCGGTCAGCGGCTTGCCGCCCATCGCGTACACGTCGCTGAGGCTGTTGGCGGCGGCGATAGCGCCGTAGGCGTAAGGGTCGTCGACGATGGGCGTGAAGAAATCGACGGTTTGAACCAGGGCCTGATGCTCGGACAGCCGAAAGACTCCCGCGTCGTCCGAAGTTTCAAAGCCGACGAGCAGGTTGGGATTGCCGATCGAGGCGGGCAAAAGGCGGAGCACGTCCGCCAGCTGGGCCGGGCCCAGCTTAGCCGCTCACCCAGCGCCCGATGCGAGATGCGTTAGCCGCATGGCGGCAGTGTACATCCCGGTTCAGGGTGGCGAAAGCGGGTAAGACGGGTCTGCCATGCCCGATGATGCCCCGCCGCCTGTTTCCGAGTTGAGCCCGGCGGAACCTGAAGCTCGGATTGAGCGTGCGGCGCGCCAGCCCTTTGGCTGGATCCTGTCCGGCGCCTTGATCGCGCTGCTCTTTGTCGGTCAACTATCCGCTTACTTCACGCGCGACGAGCGGCCGCAGCATCGGTCGTTCCTGACCGAGGAAATGAGCCTGCACCAGTACGTGTATGCGAAGAAGTGGAGTCGGTTCTTCGGGCAAGCCGGCGCGACGCTATCTGATACGAAGGAACTGCGGGCGGAGCTAGCCGATGTTCTGCCGCACGCGGCCACCGATGTACGCGCCGCTCGCCTTGCCGTCGAGATGAGCGTGGAGCTTGGCGCTCAGCCGCCGCCACGAGCCATAGTCGCCTTAGTCAAGGAAGGCGATCCAAAGAGTCTGTCCCTTGCGGAGGCATACGGCCGCGCGCCGCCTTCGATCGAAGGAGCGCGGCGACTTGAGCGGGCGATCTCGAGCTCGAGCTTTCTCGACCGGCTGGCGCGCGATCATCTGCGCCAGCGGGCGGGGTTGCCGATCCGATCCGAGGCGGTCAGCGACGCGAGGCTGGCGTACGCGGCAACCGTCCTCTTTGGCGCTGCCGTTGCGATGGTCGTGGGAATTGCGCTGTGGGTCGTGTTCTTCGCCATGCGCACGGGTGGAGCGCTTCACCCTAAGGGACCGCCCGTAGGTCCCCTTTCTCCGGCGGTGGCCGACCGGTTCGCTCTGAGGTTCGGCCTGGTGATGCTTGCGTTCCTTTTGCTTGAACTTGGAACCGAGTTGGCCGGCCTGCCTGTCCGCCAGCCAGCCGCGACTCTAGCGATTCGGCTGATTGGGTCCATCGGGCTCATTGGCCTCGTGTGGTTCGCCTACCGTCGGAACGGGCTTGTTGAGATCGGGCTGCGCCGGGCAGGTTTTGGCAGGCACGTGCTCTGGGGTTTGGGGGCGGCTGTTGCAAACGCCCCGGTGGTTCTTGGGCTCGAGTTGGCGGCTACGAAGATCTTTGCAGGCCTTCCCTCCCCCGAGCACCCGGCCTCCGTCGAACTGCTGACCAATCCTAGCCTTGCCACCGTTCTCGTAGTGATTTTCTCCGCTTGTGTCGCCGCGCCGATCTTGGAGGAGACGTTGTTTCGAGGAACCCTGCTGCCCGCGCTCGCGGGGGTGTGGCGTCGCCCGTGGGTGGCGGGGCTTGTGAGCAGCTTGCTCTTTGCCGTAATCCATCCCACCGGCATACCTGCTTGGCCGGGGCTGGCCGCGATCGGGGGGATGTCAGCCTATCTCACGTACCAAACCGGCTCCCTCGTGCCGTCGATGGCCATGCATTCGCTCCACAATCTGGGCACTCTGCTTGTCGGCTTGGCATTCAACTGACGGGTTGGACTCGGTTTCCGTAGCCGACCCAAAACGCAGTCCACAAGACGATCTCGAGCACCGCTACCGCTGCCTTCACCGAGCTCGGAATGCCCTGATTGAAACTAAAGAAGCCTTCGATCGGCGCGGCTATCAGCATGAGCACGGCCGAGGTCGACAGAAGCACGATCGCGTCCGCGCCCGCGTCTCGAAGGGCGAGGCCGCGGCGCCTGCGACCTGGACAGACCAGCGCCCATCCAAGCGCGAGGCCGGCCGCCCCGGACACGATAATTCCGCTCAACTCGGGTACGCCGTGGGGCAAGATCGAAGCGAAGAGATAGCCTAGCTTGCCCACATCGGCCATTCGAGCGGCGAGAACTCCGAGAAGCATCCCGTTCTCGCTGAGAATCGTCACCGTGCCGAGGCCGAAGGTGCCTGCCGCCACCGCGCCTGTGATGAGCGCGACTCGGGGGTTGTTGCTTGCATAGAACGACCACATCATCATCGACTGGCCGGCGCCGCGGTCCGGAAACTGTCCCTTGGTCCATTGATCCGACAAGAACTTCGGGAGGACGCGATCGCCGATGTCGGGGCGCGCCTCGGCCAGGGGTGCGGATAGCAGAGCCGTGCCGAAGAACAGGGCGGCGGAGGCAAAAATGAACGCCTTCCGCCTGCGCACGGTCTGGACGGCGGTGAGCATTGCTTGTGAAAGAGCCTTGCCGAACGTGTTTCTGGGAGCCCGGTAGAGAATCCCATACGCGCGGGCAACGAGGTCGTTAAGGAATTGCACGAGCGCCGCGTTGGTCGAACTCGTGCGGACGGCGGCGAGGTCTCCGGAAACGTTGCGGTACAGGCGCACGAATTCTTTGAGATCTTCGCGGCTGAGCGTCTTGAGAGTCACCTCGCCACGGTCGCAGAGTGCGGTCAACTGCTTCCAATCGGGCTCTCGTCGGTCGACGAAGGTTGCCTCGTTCATCTACCGCCCATTATGCGCGCGATCGCTCTTCCTGGAGCCTGCAAGGTGTAACCCTTGGCGTCGCTAGGTAGACTGGGACCGCGTCGAACGGTCTCGGCGCTGCTGCCCTGCGATTCCGAGAACCGAGCCCGGGCCTCTACGTCTAAATAGAGTGCCCGCCGACGGTTCATTGCGGAGGCGCCGGACTGGCACGCTGCTTGCGAGTCGGAAAGAGGTCGAGTTGCCGAAATTCGCGATCGATCCGGGAATCAACTTCTCGAAAGAGCAGGTCGCATGAGCGCGCATCCCCATATGCCCGAGTACGACGACAGTCTGCCTAGCTATCTCAGCCGGCTGACTCAGACCCCATTGCTGAGTGCAGAAGGGGAGCTCGAACTGACGCGGGCAGTTCAGTTGGGCGATGCCTGCGCCAAGAAGCGCCTCATCGAGGCGAACATGCGGCTTGTGATCAACATCGCCAAGACTTACCGCAACCGCTCGATCCCGCTCGAAGATCTGATCCAAGAGGGCGCGATCGGCTTGATGCAGGCGGCGGACCGTTTCGATCCGGGTCGGGGATTCCGCTTTTCCACCTACGCCACCCACTGGATTCGCCAGGCGATCGGGCGCGCTATCGATAACAAGTCGAAGGCGATCCGCCTACCGGCCCACATAGCCCAGTCGCTTCGGCGGCTCGAGCGAGAACGCGTGCGAATGGCGCGGGAACTGGGCTACGACCCAACTCCCGAGCAGCTGGCGTATGCGATCGGGTGCAGCCCCAAGAAACTGCTTGCGCTCGTGCAGTCGTCGCAAGAGCTGCTCAGCCTCGACATGACGGTTGGCGAGACGGGCACGATGACCTTGGGCGGCTTGGTGAAAGACACGCGAAACGGCGACCCCGAAGCGCTGATGCTCAGCCTCGAGGTGCTGCAAGAGATCGACCGGATCATCATGGAACTCAACGAGCGGGAGCAGCGCGTGATGCGAATGCGATTCCGGTTCGACGGGCTTGAGCCGCCTTTGCATGAAGACGTCGCCCGAGAAATGAAGCTCTCGCGCGAGAGGGTCCGGCAGATAGAAATCCAGGCGATCAAGAAGCTTCGCGCGCTCGCGCAGCGCCGCCGCCTTCGCGAAATGCTCGGCCGCTAGCTATTCCGCGTCTTCCCGGGCGATGTACTCGAAGTGGGTGAACCACCAGCAGGAGGCGGCCAAGAGCGAAACGATCAGAATGCCCATCGTGATCCAGCAGGCGGCCAGGCTGACTGTCTTTGGACCGATGGCGCCCATGACGAAGGCGAGCAGCTTGTCTTGGGCTTGAAGGGGAGGGTGGCTGGCGATGCCCTGCAGATAGCTAAAGATGGTGACGCGGTAAAGCTCGCCGGGCAGGTTCGGCATCGACGTTTCCCACCCGAAGGCGAAGAGCAGGCAGATGAGCATCGCCCGGTTGAAGAGCAAGCTGACGAAGAGGAACAGGGCGCCGTAGGCGAGCGCTCCGACGCCAAGGGCGGCAAGATCGCGCTCCAGCAGACCGGCGTGATTGACCTGGCTGCCCGCGAACACTGCGCTAGAGACCAAAAACGCGGTCACCATGCAGACTCCGCCGACTACGACGACCGAAGCCAGATATCGACCGAGCAGCAATCGCCAGCGCTCGATCGGGCGGGTCAGCAGATATGAGATGGTTTTCTGTTCGACCTCCTGACTCACAATCGCGGTCGTGTAGATGGCGGAGGCGAGGGCAAGCAGCCGGTACACGAAGACCGACATCACGCTCGTGTACCGTTCGAGCACGCCGCTGGTCGGAGAGAGTTCCCGCCAATTCGCGGCCAGCACGAAGGTGAGCACGCTGAGGAAGATCCAGGGCAAGAGGCGGCGCGAGCGCAGGAACTCGCGAAGGGTCTGCCTGAACACGTAAAGCACCACGGTCAGGCCTCCACCAGGTACTTGAACACCGATTCAAGGTTGTTGTCGGGGCTGCTGAGCCCCTGGAGCCGCAATCCTTGGTTTAGCACAAGCTCGGGAAGGGCATCGTAAAACTTGTCGGGCTCGCGCACTTCAAGTTCGAGCGCCTCATCGCCGGGGGTGAAGCGCAGGCTGACCACGTTTGGCAAGCTCGCCAGCAGCTCGGCGGCGCGACGCGGCTCATCGGTCTGCAGGCGAACTTGGTGCGGGTGCTTGTCGATGAGCGAGCGAATAACACGAAGGTCGCCGGTCGCGAGAAGCCGTCCGCGGTGGAGGAGAAGCAACGAGCGGGTCATCTGCTCCACCTCGTAGAGGATGTGGCTGCTCACGACGATGCACGCGCCCGCCGAGGCTAGATCGCCAAGCAGATCGATGAATCGACGCCGTCCGACAGGGTCGAGACCGTTGAGCGGTTCGTCCAGCAGGATCACCTCCGGCTCGTGGATCATGGCTTGGGCGAGCTTGATCCTTTGGCGCATCCCCTTGCTGTAGCCGCCGATGCGCCGGTCGGCGCGATCGGCCATGCCCACCCGCTCGAGCGTGCGGGTGGTGCGCTGCTCTGCCTCGCGGGCGGAGAAGCCGGTTAGGCGCGCCATCATGCGCACGAACTGACGCCCGCTCAGGTGCTCGTAAAAGCTGTCGATCTCGGGGCAGTAACCGAGGTGTCGGTAGACCTCCGGATTGGCGAACGGATCGAGGCCGAATAGGCGAACGCTGCCCGTCGTCGGGCGCAGCTGGCCCGTGATCAGCCTCATCATCGTGGTCTTGCCCGCGCCGTTCATGCCGAGCAGCGCGGTGAGGCCGGGCCCGATCTGGCAAGTGACGTCGTTTAGGCCGATCACCTGGCCGTACCAGCGCGAGGCGTGGTCGAGGCGGATCATCCGCGCACCACCTCCACCGCCCGCACCCGTTGCCAGGCGATTGCGAGGAACCCGCCGCAGGCCAGGAGATACAGCGCGGTGAACAGCCATCCGTTGGGGGCGGGGGGCACGGGCGGGCCGCCAGGGCCACTTAGCAGGTGGCCGCCATCGGTTTGGAGGATCACCTTGGCAAGCCCGATTTGGAGTCCATCGACCGAGGCATAGAAGAGCGTGTTCACGATAGAAGGCACGCGAGAAGGATCCCCCCGTGGCCCGTCCATGGCGATGATCTGGATGACGACCATCGCCTTGGTGAAGAACAGGGATAGGAAGTAGATTCCGGCGTAGGTTGCGCCCGCCATCCGGCCCTGATTGAAAAGCGAACTGATGCCGAGGCAGGCGCTGGCGTGAAATGCGGCCGGGACCGGAATCATCACGAGGAGCCGCCAGAAGAGGGCGGGATCCTGGCTTATGAACCCGTAGTGCCGGTAGCTGAGCAGCCCGTAAACGAAGAACAGCAAAGTTGGCACGCCGGTAATCGCGACGAGGATGAGGAAGATCGCCATCCATTTGCCGAACAGGTAGTCCAGCTTCGAGCACGGCTTGCTCAGGTACACGAGCAGAGCGTTGGAACGATTGTCGTTGGCGATGGCGCCCGCCCCGATCAAGAGGGCGATGATGAAGAGGAACATCTGAGCGATCGAGAACGCGTCGAGGAACTGGTCCTTCCAGACGATGCGGCTGAAGAATGGGTTAGCGCCGCCCGGCAGGGTGGGGGCGAGCACGTCCACGAAATAGAACACGGCGGCGAGGATGATGAACCAGTAGTAGGACAGGTTCGCCCAGACCCAGAAGCCCTTCTTGCGGATGGCAAGGCGCATCACGCTCTTGGCCACCACCCACCAGCGCATCGTAGGAGGCAGGAGGGGTCCGTCGTAGCTCCGGTAGGACAGATCGGCGATCGGGCTAGCCACCGAGCGCCTCCATAAATGCTTCCTCGAGGCTCCGTTCCGCTACATGGAAGCCGCGAACCTGGGCGCCGGCCGCTTGGGCCGCTCGCATCACTTGGGCCGCCGTCTCTTCGGGGAGTCCCGGCATCTGGATGCGATAGACCGAACGTTCCGCGCTCAGCAGCTTGGCCCCCGCCGCTTCGACTTGGCGCGCAAACTCCTCGGAAGCCTCGCGGAGTTCCACGTCGACAGGGTGGCCCTCCAGACGCTTGAGTTCCTTGATGAGGCCGCTCGATCTCACCTTGCCGCCGGCGAGCACGAGCACATGGTCGCAGACGCGCTCGACATCGGGCAGGAGATGGCTGCTGACGATCGCGTTCACCCCTTTGCCGTGGGTGACGGATCGGATGAGGTCCAGCATCTGAACGCGGCCGGCCGGATCGAGGCCGTTGGTGGGTTCGTCGAGGAGAAGCAGTTTGGGACCGTGCACGATCGCCTGAGCCAGCTTGATCCGCTGCTTCATGCCGGTCGAATAAGTCTCGACGTTGCGGTAGCGAGCCTCGCCAAGGCCGCAGTATTCGAGCACTTCGTGCGCGCGGCGCAAGGCCTGCTCGGACGGCATCCCCGCGAGTTCGCCTGCGAACGCGACGAACCCGACCGCGGTCATGCCGGGGATGTGGCAGTCCTGCTCGGGCATGAGGCCCACCCGTTGCCGGATTTCGCGCCCGGAGGCTTGGATGTCAAGCCCGAGCACCGTTCCGGAACCGGCCGCCGGGTCAAGGAAGCCGAGGAAAGCCTTGAGGAGGGTGGTTTTGCCCGCGCCGTTGGGACCGAGTAGGCCCACGCACCCCTCCGGGATCTCGAGAGTGATATCGCTGAGGGCGGTGAACGTGCCGTACTTCACGGTCAGATTGGAAGTCGTCGCGACGCTCACTCGCCCCACTTTACACGCTCCATTCACCTGGGAACGCGGCGGGGCGGGAATGGGATGCACGGTTGGGGCGGCAGGCCCATCGCCGGAGATCGCCGCCGATCGACTTACGGCCCATCAGCACTCTCGGGCTTGGCGACACCCTAGGAGCGCATCGCTCACCTCATTTGCGTCCGGATCTTGCTCCGCCTAGCGGCGGAGGACCACCTCCCGCTTCGGCTTCCGCCTTCGCTAAGCTTCGGCGGATTGGTCGCCTCAGCGATCCCCGCCGTGTGGCAGGGGTTGGTTCTATTTTCTCTGGTTCGCTCGCCCCATCCTTGGGGCTCGCTCACCGTTTCTGCTGGGACGCCATCATTGGCGTCCTCTAGTTGGGCTAGGTTCGGATTGTCAACCGTCCACCTTGCCAGGGCTTGGTCGAGAGGTAACCTTGAAGCCCCACAAGGAGTTCTTGCCCGTGCCCCTGGAAACCAGTCTCGTACTCATCAAGCCCGGCGGCGTCAGCCGCAGGCTAGTCGGTGAGATCACCAGGCGGATCGAGGCGCGCGGCCTGGCGGTGGTTGGGCTGAAGCTGATGTCGGCGCCGCGATCTTTGGTTGAGGAGCATTACTCTGAGCACCAGGGCAAAGGCTTTTTCGAGAGCGTGGTGGCATATCTTTGCAGCGGGCCGGTGGTGGCGATGGCGGTGCGGGGCGAGAACGCGGTGCGCGCGATTCGGGCGATGATGGGGGCGACCAACCCGCTCGACGCGGAGCCGGGCACAGTGCGCGGCGACCTCGCGCTCAGCATCGACGACAACCTCACCCACAGCAGCAGCGACCCCGAGGCGGCGGCACGGGAACTTGCGCTTTGGTTCAGCGAGGGCCTGCCCGCGTGAGCGTAGCAGCGACAAGCGACGTGCGATGTGCGACGAGCGAAGAGTGACCAGCGACCCGGATTGGTCCGGTCCTAGTCACTCGTCACTGTCCTAAGCCACTGAACCCGTCGCCACCCGGTCTCGTCTAAGCTGCCATAACGCACTGAGAGGTGACTTGACTATGCGTAGACGAATCAAGACGAGCATGATCGTGGCGGTTTTGGCCATGGCAGCCGGATCGCTGATCCCGGCGAGCGCCGAGGCGCAGACCCGGTCCTCGATCACCAATCGGCAAAAGACGAAGAACGACTGGCGCAACGTGGCCTATGCAGGTGCGGGCCTCGGCGTGTACGGGTTGCTCAAGGGCGATCCGATGTTCACCTTCGTCGGCGCGGCCGGCGCGCTGTACGCAGCTGACCGCTACGAGCACGACCGCAAGAGCCAGGCGAAGATGGAGCGCTCGCGGGCGGCGATGTTCCGCCGAGGGTACTTCTATCGCAACGGGCACAAGTACGTGAAGCGCACGACGAAGCGGAACGGGCACAAGTATTACTACTTCGTGCGAACCTAAAGCCGTCTGGCGATTTCTGAGCCGAGCGACTGGAGGGTGAGGTCAAGCCTCACCCTCCAGTCTAAGTTTGCGCCTTCCGAAACCTAGAGTGACACTCTATGGTTGAACTGTTGTTGCGCCTGGCCGCTGCCGCGGCGGTGATCGGTTTTGGGCTTACTCTCGGCGAGCCGAGCCCGGACGTGGGCTGGAAGATCGCGCTCGCCTTCAGCGCCCTCGCGCTCGTGCAGTGGCGGCTGGAGGCGCGACAGGTGAGCAATCCGGGCCTCTTCGGTTTTCTGGCGGTTGCGGATGCGGCTATGCTCGCGATGCTCCTCGGCCATTTGGGCGCGCTTGGCTCGCTCGGCTTTCTCGTGCTGCTGCCCACGGCCTGGGCCGCGGCGCGGCACCGATCTCCCGCCAGTTCGATGGCGCCGCTCGCGGGGGGCTCGTTGCTCGCCGCCCATTTCTTCACCGGAGGCGCGGCCCCGGACGGGCTGCTGCTCATTCAAACCGGCTCGGTAATGCTGGTGGGGCTGTTGCTCGGAGCCGAATCGGATCCGGCCGCGACCGCAGCGGAGCCAGACGAATTCGAGATGTCCGACGAGGAAGACGGCCCCGACACGCGGGCTTTGCGCGAGGTGCGAGAGAGCCATGGCAAGCTGCGCGAGCGGTATCGCACGCTAGAAAGATCGACCCGAAGGGCGACTTGGGCGGTCGAGCTTGCCGAAGCGCAAGACGGCCCCGCCGAGCGGTTCGGCGACAGGCTGGCCGAGAAGCTTTCAAGCCTGCTGCGCGTGCCCGAAGTGGCGATCTACTCCGTCTCGGAAACGCGCCAGGCTCTCGTTCCGATGGGAGTCAGCCGCAGCGCGAACGATGAGGTCAAGGACTTCTCGGTCGCGGTCGATCTCACCGCCTCCGCCGGGCAAGTGCGCTGGAAGGCGGCTCAGATTCTGCAGGCCCAGGCGGGCGCCGCTAACGTCGAGAACGTGCTCCTTAACTCGGGCGGCAAGATCGTGGGGATGGTGGCGACGCTTGGCGATGCTGTCGAACCTGGCACGCGGACCGAGGCGCTCCTCGAGGAGGCCTCGCCCCAAGTAGCGCGTCTGCTGGTTGAATCGCAAAGACGAACGGCGCTCGAGCGGCGAACGAGACAGGCCGAGCTGCTCTACGAAGTGGCGAGCCTGACAAGGGGCGCGACTTCGCAGGGCGATTTAGCCCAGCGGGTTGTTCGAGAGCTCAAGGAGATTCTTGCCGTGGACTCGGTCGCGCTTGTCGATCTTGGCGATTCCGATCCGATCTGCTTGGCCAATGCGGGCGCTCGTTGCGACCTCATGCCCGCCCTGCGGTTCCCCACCGGCGAGGGCGCGGCGAGCTGGGTCGAGTCGGGCGCGGAGCCGGTTGTCCTGGAGAATGCGCGCGAAGACCCCCGCTGCCCGGAGGAAATCGCTCTCCGCCTTCGCGTGGGTTCGTACGCCGCCGAGCCGCTTGTGGGCAGGCGCGGCCCGATCGCTTATCTGAGCATTGCCGCGCACCGCAGCCACGGTATCGGGCCAAGTCAGCGAGAGGCCCTAGCCATTGCGGCGGCAGAAGCGGCCCAGGCCCTAGAAAGGCTGACCAACGATGCCAATCGGCACCAGGGAATCATGGCGCCGGGCGAGTTTCAAGCGTTCGTCGCTGGTGGTTCGGGCGGGGCGGTGGTCTCGATCGAGTTGGTCCATCAAGAGCAGCTGGAGCAGCGCCACGGCCGGCCCGCCCTTGGGCTTGCCCTTCGGCGGCTTGCCGCGCGAGTGGCCTTGACCCTGCCTTCGGGTGGCGCCCTTTGTCGCACGCCGGACCTGGGTCTTCTCGCTTACCTTCCCTCCGCGGCAGGCGATGTTGCGGGCAAGTGGGCGAACGACGCGGTGGCCTTGGCTGCACTGACCGGAATCGGCGCCCAGAGCGGCGTCCGCGGCCCGCTTCCGATGCGCGCCAAGGTGTCGCCACGCCAGGACGCCGAAGTTCTGCGGCCGGCTGCATAAACTAGGCTAGGTATCCTTGAGCGTAAATTGGAGCCTAGTGGCAGGCTTCTTCGAACCCCCATGCGACTCCCCAAAGGCCGAGGCGCGCCCGAATCCGGCAAGAACGTTCTTGGCGTTGTGCTTTCGCCGGTCATCGGCATCTTCCTCACCGTATTTCTCGACCTGCTCAGCTTTGGGATGTTCATTCCCGACATCCAGCTCAGGGCGAAGGCGCTGGGCGCGCAAGGCACCGCGATTGGGGCGACGATCGCGGTTTACAGCCTTGTCCAACTCTTGACCGCGCCCATTTTGGGACGCTTGAGCGATGTCGCGGGCAGGCGCAGGGTCTTGCTGATCACGACGCTTGTCTCCACCGTTGCATACGCGGTCTACGGCCAGGCGAGCGAGCTTTGGCTGATGATCGTCGCGCGCGGCTTGCTCGGGATGGCAGGGGCCAGCGTCGGCGTCGCGTTTGCCTATATGGCGGATATGACCGAGCCGAAGGACAGGGCCAAAGGAATGGGGCTGATCGGCGCTGCCTTTGGGCTCGGCTTCATCCTGGGGCCGGTTTTCGGTGTGGTCTTGCTTCGGATCGCCCACGATAGCCCGGTGCTGCTGGGTTCTGCCGGGGCTGCGCTTTCCCTAGTTAACCTGCTCTATGTCTGGCTGCTCCTGCCAGAGAGCAAGCCCAAGCACCCGGGAGAGGCGGTCCCACAGTTCGAAAACTTCCGAGTGGCTTTTGGCACGCCGCAACTGGCGTTTCTGCTCCTAATGTTCTTCGCGATCAACCTCGGCTTTACCAACTTAGAAAGCACCTACTTTCAGCTGTTGGCCGACCCGCGGGCGGTGTTTCGTCTCGATGTGGATGAGGCCAAGAAGGTGGGGGCGATCGTGCTCGCTTTGGTTGGGGTTCTAGGGGCCTTCACCCAGGGCTACCTTGTGCGTCGCCTGATGCCCGTCTTTGGCGAGGTGAAGCTCGTGCGAGCGGCCTACTTCGTGATGACGCCCACGTTTCTGCTTGTTCCGGTTGCCGCCCTTTGGTTTCCGGGCATCTTGCTCATCCTGCTGATGGGGGTGGCGAGCGGCCTCGCGCAGCCATGTCTCAGCAGCCTCATTTCCCGCAACGCTCCGCCCCGGATGCAGGGCGGCATCTTCGGGATCACCCAGTCCCTGGGTGCGACGGCGCGCCTCCTCGGGCCGCTGATATCGAACACGACTTTCGCGTGGCGGCCTCAGTTGCCTTACATCATCGGAGCGGCGATCATCGCGTTCCCCGCGATGGGGGCATGGCGGCTCCGGCAGCCGCCTCTCGAGGAGACCGCGATCGGGGATGCGGCGCTGACCATCGCCTGAAGGTCGGACGGTATCCTTGGCACTATGAACGAACCTACGGTCGTCGCCTTGCACACAAAGCTGGCGCGCGGCGAGATGCGATCGGTGGGCGAGTTGCAGGTCCTTGCCGGGCGCGGCTTCGTTAACGACCACTACTTCGACGATCCCCGAGGGCGCCAATGCCTCCTGCTGTCGACCGACACGCTGTATGAGTTCGGCTACGACGCAGGGACGTTGATCGAACAGGTGACACTAAGCCTCAAGGGGTTGCAGGGCCTGACCGATGGCACGGTTGTGCATATCGGGTCGGTCCCTTTCGAATTGGCGACGGAATGTAGGCCGTGCTCGGGCATGGCGGGGCGGCTGGGCGAGGAGCCGGAAGAATTCAAGGCGCGGCTGGCGGGCAAGCGCGGCCGATTCGCCAAGGCCCTTGCCAACGGGGTGATTCGCGTCGGCGATCCGGTTCGTGTCTCGACTGCGGCGGTCGAGGAGCGGGTCTAACGAGTGATCGGGCGGCGCGATCTGTTCGGCTCTATTCTGGGGATTCTTGTGTTCCTGGGCGGCGTGGCGCTGCTGCTCATCACTTTCCGCGAGGCCTACCGGATGTTCAGCGTGCCCGCGGGCGACGCGTTGGGAGTTCATGCGGGGGCGACCGTCGACCTGAACCGGGCGGGCTCCACGTTCGTGGGTTTGATCGTGCGGATCCTGCTGCTCGTCGTCATGGCGATCGTCAGCTCGCTGATCGCCAATCGAGGCATCCAGCTCTACGCCAGTAGCCGAGCGTTGCGGACATCGCGCGTTCCCGAGCTTTCCGACGAAGAGGCGCGGTTCGTTTCCGAGGGCGGGCACGAGCGCGCCGGCTAAGCGGTACGGGTGGCATGGACTTCCCCCGTGCGGGCATCGGGCCAGCCTAAGTCGGGTCAAGGGCTTAAGCCGAAAGTTGCGTAGAAGAAACACGGAACCGCCCCCGCCTCGTCGGAACTCGGCACCCCTCCTCCCCCGACAAGTCGGGGCAAGAGGGGGAAGGGGAGCAACGAGTCTCACCCTTGGTTCGGCGCGCCCGGCTCGCGCGCCTTAGCAGCTACCCAAAGGGCATCCCATTGTTCCGGGCTCAGTTGATCGAGCGGACGCTCCGCCGAGGCTTCCATGTGGCGGAAGCGTGCGCTGAACCGATCGACCATCCTCCTCAACGCATCTTCCGGCTCGACCTTCGCCCACCGGGCGAGGTTGACAACGGCAAAGAGGAGGTCGCCCAATTCGGCTTCGATCCTTGCCGCATCGCCGGAAGCAAGCGCCTCGTCCAGTTCCGCCCGCTCCTCGTTGACTTTTGCTCGAAGCGCCTCCATTGAGGGCCACTCGAAACCGGTTCGGGCGGCACGCTTGCTGACCTCATAGGCTCGTAAGAGCGCGGGTAACGCGACCGGCACCCCGGTGAGGATCGATTCGGGCGCCCCGCCCTTTTCCGCCTTCTTGATCCGATCCCAGTTGCGCAAGACTGCGTCCGCGTCCTCCGCCTCGACGTCGCCGAAGACGTGGGGATGGCGGGAGACGAGCTTATCCACCACCGCCCGGGCCACATCGTCGGTATCGAAGCCGCCGGCGAGACGGGCCATTTCGGCATGCATGAGGGGCTGAAGAAGAAGGTCGCCAAGCTCTTCGCGGAGCTTGGCGGTATCGCCCGAATCGATCGCTTCCAGCACCTCGTAGGTTTCTTCCAGCAAGTGCCGCTTGAGCGTTTCGTGGGTCTGAGCCTGATCCCAAGGGCACCCGCCTGGCCCTAACAGCCTCCGGACCAGTTGGACGAGCTCGTCGAGGGGCCCACTTCGGCCTGTGCCGTGCTCCGGAATGGCGAGAACGGAGCCTGGGGGCAAGCCCTCGGACTTGGTCGGAAGCGGAGAGAGGCCCTGAGCCCGCAGCCAGGCAAAGGAATCGTGCAGCTGGTCGATGTGGTAAAGCTCGACTCCGCGGAGCACCCCTACGTCCTCGGGGCTTAGGCCCCAAAACGATTCGGGTCCGCCCCGCAGCCAGAGGATGCGGACCACTTAGCCGCCGCTCTTCAAGCCCTTGCCCTTCAAGTAGGCGTCCATGTAGCGCGCGTAGGCTTCCGCGAACTCCTTTTGCTTGATATCGACCTTAGCCTTCGCGCGCATTTCGGCCATGTCCTTGTTCAGGTCGTTCTTCCCCTTCCCACGATCGAGCATGAGGCGCTTGCGCGTGTTACGCTTAAGCTGCGGCGTGAGCGGCTGAAGCTCTTCCGGCAACACGGCCTCGAGGAGGAACCTCACCCAGGGGCCGCCGACCGGAACGGTAGGGGCTCCTCCTACAGGCTGAGGCTTCAACGACTCCGCTGCGATCCAGCCCGTGGTCTTACCGATCTTGACGTCGGCAAGGGCGTTGCGCACCGCTTCGGGCAGGACGCCGATGGGCAGAGTGCCAAACTCGCCTCCCACCGCCCGCGAAATGTCCTCGCTCCGCTCGCGCGCGACGGACGCGAAATCCTTGCCGGCGGCCAAGGCGGCATCGACTGCCTGCTTGCCTTCCTCGGTGGTCACGACGATCGAACGGAGGGTCAGCCGTTTGGGGATCGTGAACTCGGCCGGGTGCTCCTTATAATGCGTTTCGACCTCCTGGTCGGTGATCGTGATGCCGAAGGTAAGCAGCTTGAATTGGGCAAGTTCGTATCGGATGAGGAGTTCCAGTTCGCCACGCGTCTGGCCCGAAGCCAGCCAATCGTCGAGCAGCCGGGGCGATTCTTCGCTTCGGGCCCGGAGTTCGGCTTGGACTTCAGGATCGGTTGGATACACGCCCTTCTCACGCGCGAGTCCAAAAAGCAGGTGCTCGGTAATGAGCTGCTCGAGGGTCATGAAGCCGGGAGGAAACTCGGCGAAGCCGTTGGCGATGCGACGTCCGACTCCGGGTAGGTACTCCATCTTCCGGTAGTACTCGGCGCCGTTGATCTCGTCGCCATTCACGACGGCGACGATGCGCGTGGGATCGACCTGGGCGAGCGCCATGCCAGTCACCAGGCAAGCGCCTACGATATGCCCTATCCTATTCAAGCGATTCCTCCTGAGCCTCTTTGGGCGGCTCCTTCCATTGGACGGTCCGTCGCAGCCCGCACTAGCACCATATCGCTGCCGGTCAACCCCTCACCTTGCGTTCGAGTTCGGGGACGGCGTCGAACAGGTCCATGACAAGCCCAAAGTCGGCCGCCTCGAAAATTGGGGCATCGGGGTCCTTGTTGATCGCTACGATGATCTTGCTGTCCTTGATTCCCGCCATGTGCTGGGTGGAGCCGGAAATTCCGGCCGCGATGTAGAGTTCGGGCGCGACGATCTTGCCCGTCTGGCCTACCTGAAGCTCGTTGGGGGCGATTCCGGAATCGACCGCCGCCCGGGTCGCGCCGACCGCGCCGCTAAGGGCGTCGGCAAGGCCGCCGATCACCTTTTCGAAGGTTGCCGCATCGCGGAGCGGACGGCCACCGCTTACGACGATGCGCGCCTGGGTGAGGTCGGGCCTCGCGCCTCCCCGGTTGGTAGCGCCGAGTCGCTTTGCCTTGCTATCGACCGTCACTTGAACCGGCTCGCTGGGTGAGACGCCACGACGCTGCGCAGTGAGGAAGCCGGCGGGGCGGATGGTCAGGACGACCGGCTCGCAGAGGGTTTCGACCGTCGCGATGATCGAGCCGGCAACCATCGGCCGTTGGAATATGGTGGGCGATTGAACCGCGGTGGCATCGGTCACCATGGCGGCATCGAGCAGCCCGGCGACGCGCGCGAGCACATCCTTGCTCTGCATCGAGGAAATGGCGGCGATGTGGCTGTAGTCCCGTGCGACTTCGGCGATTGCTTTTGCGATGCCGTCGGCGGGAGGGATTTCCGATAAGTTAGCGATCATGGTCTTGCCCGCGCCGAGATCGGCGTCGGGCTCGCCCGAGAGGGCGAGAACGTCGAACGGAAGGCCGAGCGCGTGGGCAAAGCCGGCGCAGGCGGCGGCCTCGTGAGGCTCGAAGGCTACGAGGAGGAGTCTGCCCACGCCTAAATCACGCCCTTACCCTTGAGCGCGGCGAAGAGCTCATCGACCGATGCAAGCTTGCGGCCTGCTGACCGCGGTGGCGGGGCTTCCGCCTTTATGAGCCTTGTTCTCGGCTTCGGCTGTGCGGCGGGCGGGCGTCGCTCGAGCGGCTTGCTTCGCGCCTTGATGATGCCGGGCAGGGCGATGTAGCGCGGCTCGTTCAGGCGAAGGTCGGCGGTGACCACACAGGGCAGGGGCAATTCGAGGGTTTCCTCGCCCGTGTCCGTCTCGCGGGTGACGGTGAGGCTGCCCTCCGCGCGTTCGATTTTGGAGGCGAAGGTGGCTTGGGGCCAGTCGAGCTTTGCGGCCAGCATCTGCCCCACCTGGTTGCAGTCGTCGTCGGTGGCCTGCTTGCCCATGAGGATGAGGTCGGGCTTCAGATCGGCGGCAAGCGCGGCGAGCTCGGCGGCAACGCTCGGGGGGTCGTAAGTCCGGTCGGTTTCGATCAGGAGCGCCCGGTCGGCGCCGATGGCGAGGGCCTTCCTCAGTTGTTCCTCGCATTCGGGCCCGCCGATGGAAACGACGGTGACGTCGACGGCGGGATCGCGCTCCCTCATGCGAACGGCCTCTTCGATCGCGATCTCGTCAAAGGGGTTGATCTCAAACTTCTGGCCGGTGGTGTCGATGCCGAAGCCGTCGGGGGTGGGGCGCACCTTGGCGAACGGGTCTACGACCCGCTTGACTGGAACCAGGATCTTCATGGGCGGCCCCAACTGACGCCGGGCACATTAGATTACTTGAGCGAACCGACTATGGCGAGGCTCTCGGGACATCTCAACTCTATCTACTCTCGGCGAAGGCTCTCATGAAGACATCGCCCGAAATGCCCGCTTGGTTGCACGCCGATCGTAGGGTCGAGCCCTTGATATGCCGGTGATTGGGCAGCGTCATGGGTGTGTTAGTTCCATCCGCATTCTTCCGGATCAGTGCGATGTGCTCCTTTTCGCGGACCATCTCAAAACCAAGCTTCGAGAAGGCTCCAAGGACCTGCTCCTTCGGTGCATCGCGAGGGAATCTCATACAAACCTAGAGACACGCCGGTAGTGCAGCCTCTGTCCGGCTTGCCCTCAAACCGCGATGGCGGCGTCAGCGACGAAGACCTGCTTGATTTCATCGTCCTTCGCGAGGACCTCGGCCCCGAAGGTCTCGACGTGGAATTTGATCGCGGATTGAACGTCGGCAAGCGCTTCGTCATAGGTGTTTCCTTCGCCAACGACGACGCCCTTAAGGCCGATCGGATAGGCGACGAAGCCATCCGAGTGCTCCTCGATGATGATCTTCAGGTTCACAGCCTCAGTATACAAGCAGCGCGGAACCCCCCAGACGGCGCGCCTGGAGGGATCTCGTGAAGCGCCCCGAATCCGCCCAGGCCTACAGCAACGACCTGAGCACGTATTGCAGGATGCCGCCGTGGCGGTAGTACTGCATCTCTTGAGGCGTGTCGAGGCGGACTTTCACACGGAACTCCTTGGCCTTGCCGTGCCCATCGGTGGCGCGGACGGTTAGCGTCTTGCCTGCGGCAAAGTCACCCGCGAGCGCGGCGGAGAGCCCCACCACGTCATAGGTCTCGTGCCCGGTCAAGCCCAGCGAGGCAGCGGTGTGGCCCGCTCCGAACTCGAGCGGCAGCACGCCCATGCCGATGAGGTTCGAGCGATGGATGCGCTCCAGGCTCTCGGCGATCACCGCCTTCACGCCGAGGAGGTACGGCCCCTTGGC
>JACOSL010000013.1 GCA_016179045.1 Fimbriimonas ginsengisoli
CGGAGGCGCGGCAAGAGAATCCGGCGATCCTCACGAACGTGCTGCAACACGGCGTGCAGCACTTCGGCGCGCCGGGCGCTCTCTTCGGGGGTGGGCTGGAGACAAACCACGGCCTGAGATGGCGGAGTAGGTGGGATTCGAACCCACGACCCGGCTCAACACCGAGTACGCGATTTCCAGTCGCGCTCCTTAGACCACTCGGACACCACTCCGTCTCGGCAAGGATTATGGCCCACCGCGGTTCCGCGAACCTGTTTCGGATGGCCTTGCATGGCTTTGCGGGGCTTTGCATGGCTCTGCGGTGGCTTTGGGGTGGCTTTGCATGGCGTCCGGAGTTTGGGGCCTTCCCCGCCTGTCTCGCGGCGTCAGCCCGGCGCGACGCCAAGGATGGCGTCCCGAAATAGAAACGGTGAGCGAGCCCTGGGACGGGGCGAGCGAGCCAGAAGAAAAATCCAACCCCCGCCACACGGCGGGGGTCGGCGCAAGCCGGGGGGTGGTACTCCGTCGCAAGGCGGAGGATGTCTAGGCCGTCCGCGCTCCTGCCCTGCGCCAGTCACGAGATCGCGACCGCACCCGCCTCGACAAGCGACCGATAGCCCGGAGAGCGGTCGCTGATCCGGACGGGCCTCCCCGCCTTCAACGCCATCCGGGCAAGGGCGTGCATGTTCCCGCCCTCGGCCACCTGTACGAAGTCGGCGCGGCGAGCGAGCGAGGCGACCAGGCGGTCCCGCTGCTTATTGTTCACCCCGATAAAGTCCGATTCGGGCCGGAACGGAGAGACGACCAGATCGACGGAAGGGTCGAACTCGTAGCGCCAGAGCCGCGCCGCGCGGAACGCCTCATCGCGCAAGTTCTCGCCCAGCACCCGAAAGAGGCCGCGATCAAGGCACAGGATTCGCGGCGATCCCCAGCGCAAGGGAACGACGGCCGCGCGCTGATACTCGGGCGTGTCGTGCCCGCAGACGAGCACCTCCCCAGCGAGCACGCCCTCCTCGACCAGCCGCTCGATCAGCTCGTGGTCGGCGGGCAGCGATTTGCGCGAGCTGAGCACGGCGAACGTTCGCCCATCGAGCAAGCCCATGTTTCCGTACAGGAACAACACGCCAGGCGGATCGGGGTCGAACACTTCGACGAGCGCCGGATAGCCTGCATCCACCGAGGTGACCAAGCTTACGCCGAGAGCGCCAAGACGGGCTTCGAGGGCCTGCGCGCTCTTTAGAAGGGCGCTCCTGCCTTCGATTAGGTTGGCCACCGCCCGCCGATGCAGGCGGTACTCCTCGCGCAGCACCTCTCCCGGCAGGCGCAGGAACTCCTCCGGCGAGCGCCCGAGGAGGGCGTTGCGCGAGCAAACCCGAACGACCGTCTTCGCGCCCACGCCCGGCGTCATCGCGAGCAGGAGGGCAAAGCTCCTGGACGGCAGAGGCTGGCGCTTAGAGGAGGGCGACCGCATTGCAGAGCACCTTGGTGGCGAGTTCGCCGGCTGATTTCATTTGCGCCTCTACTTCCTCATGGGAGAGCGCGCCACGGGCTAGGCCCGTTGCCAAATTGGTCACGATGGCGAGGCAGGCGTATTCCACCCCCGCCTCGCGCATACAGATCGCCTCGCTCGTGGCGGTCATACCGATCACGTCGCCACCGAGCCTGGCGGCGGCCGCCACCTCTGCGGGCGTCTCGTATCGGGGTCCGTTCGTGCCCACATAGACGCCCGAGGCGTGGACGGGCACGCCCGACATGTCGCAGGCCATCAACAGAGCTTGCCTCGGCCTCTCGCCGAACGGCTGGCTGAAATCGGTGTGACGAACCTCGCGGTCGAACAGCGTGAGCCCTCGGCCAGTCAGGTCGATGAAATCGGAACACAGGACGAACGAGCCAGGCGCCAGGTCCTCCCGAAGCGCCCCAACCGCGGCGGTGCCGATGCAGACCCCGACCCCCAACAGAGCTAGCCCAACCGCGTTGGCCCGGTAGTTCACAAGGTGGGGTGGTGTCTTGTGACCTAGCGAGTGGCGCGCGACCACGACCACTTTGCGCCCGCCCAGTTCCAACTGCCGGCCACGCATCAAACCGAACGGCGTGGGAACGTGGAGCGGGCTGCCGCCGAGCGCCGCGAGCCTCTCGCCGACCCCGGTGCCGCCGATCAGCCCAAAGTCCGCCTGCATCGCGGCTCATTATAGGCACGGGTTGAAACCCATGCCACCCCGGGACTCCTGCACTTGGGTGCCATGGGCTCTAGCCCGTGGTCCGAAAGGGGGGGCATCGTAGCTTTGGTCCAGGTTCGGGCCGAACCGCGAGTCCAAACCTTGTACACTCGTCGCCATGACCTTGCGTGAGGTGCTGCACGTCCACATCCCCTGCCTGACCGAAGAGAGCACAGTGCGGGATGCGATCGACAAGATGGACGTCTACCAGTTCCCCGCCTTGGTGGTCGTGGACGATCAAATGGCACCGATCGGCGTTCTCACCGAGGGCGACATCTGCCGAGCGGTCACCTTGAAAGGCAGTTTGGCCGAGCTGGGGGGCGAGCCCGCTGTCATTCATGCCTCCAAAGATCCCGCCACCGCCTCGCCCGATGCGGAAATAGGCGACGCGCTCCACAAAATGCTGAGCAGCGGCCTCACCCTGCTGCCGATCGTCGAGGACGATCGCCTGGCCGGGGTCGTCCTTCGTGTCGATCTCATGCAAGCCATGCTGCTCGACCTCGCCGAGGACGCTGGCGAAACACAGTAGAAAACCATCGTAGGAAGCACATATATGCTTGAAATACGATCAGCGTTCCCCAGCTTCAGCCTCGTCGACCAGGAGGAGCGCCTTGTGCGTCTCGCCGACCTGAAAGGGCGCCCCGCGGTTATCTATTTCTATCCGAAGGACGACACTCCCGGTTGCACCGCGGAAGCCTGCGACTTTCGAGACCGCATGCAGACGTTTGAAGGAGTGTCCGTGCTTGGAGTGAGCCCGGATACCGCTGCATCGCACCGCAAATTCGCCGCCAAGTTCGGGCTGACCTTCCCATTGCTTGCCGACACGGGCCACCTGCTCGCGGAAGCCTGCGGCGTATGGGTCGAAAAGTCGTTGTACGGCCGAACATATATGGGCGTCGAGCGCACCACTTTCCTGCTCGATCCCGACGGCCTGGTGGCGCGGATTTGGCGAAAGGTGAAGCCCGAGGGGCACGCGGCCGAGGTGGCCGAAGCTCTTAGGGAGATCGAATCGCCAGCCTAGTCCGCTAGATTCCGAACGGTAGACTCACGCCATGCCCGATAAGGTCACCGCTCCCAAGATCCGGGCGATGAAGGGCCGCGAACCGATCGTCTGCGTCACTGCGTACGATGCCGCTTTTGGCGAGATCGTCGACGAGGCGGGCGTCGACATCGTGCTCGTCGGCGATTCGGTCGGCAATGTATGCCTCGGCTATCCCAACACCCTCCCCGTGACCATGTCGGACATGGTTCACCACACCGCGGCGGCGGCGCGAGGAGTGAAGCGCGCCTTGCTCGTCGCCGACATGCCGTTCGGCAGCTACCAAGCCTCGCCGGCGCAAGCGGTGGATTCGGCGATAGCCTTGGTCAAGGCGGGCGCCGAGGCGGTCAAGCTCGAGGGGCCGTTCATCGGGGCGATCCGCGCCATCTTGGCGGCGGGCGTTCCCGTCATGGGGCACCTCGGACTCACTCCGCAATCGATCCACGCCTTTGGCGGCTTCCGCATTCAAGGTAAGGGCGAACACGCCAAGGTTCTCTGCCGGCAAGCGCACGAATTGGAGGAGGCGGGGGTGTTTTCGGCGGTTCTCGAACTCATGCCAGCCGCGGTGGCCAAGGATTTGACCGAGTCGGTCGGCTACCCGACGATCGGGATTGGCGCGGGGCCGGATTGCGACGGACAGGTGCAGGTGCTGCATGACCTGCTTGGCTTTTCGACGACCGTGTTCAAGCACGCCCGCCGCTATCTAGACGGGCGCGAGCAGATTCAGCGGGCGATCGAGGAGTTTGCGGGCGATGTCCGAAAGGGCTCGTTCGAACCGGGAAGCGGGGCGTGAGAACCGCGCGAAGCGCGTCTGAGCTCAACCTCCCGACCAATGCCCCTATCGGATTCGTGCCGACGATGGGTGCCTTTCATGAAGGGCACCTCAGTCTGATGAGGCGGGCCAAGGCGGAGTGCGGCTTCTGCGCGGTGTCGCTCTTTGTGAACCCGCTTCAGTTCGGCCCGAATGAAGACTATGCCAAGTACCCGCGTAACGAGCAGCGGGACTCGGAGCTAGCGGAATCGGCGGGCTGCGACGCGCTCTACATGCCTGAGGCTTCCGAGCTAGTCGGCAAGCCCCTCGTTACGATCAAGGTTGCCGATCTTTCCGGGCGATACGAGGGCGTGTCAAGGCCAGGCCATTTCGACGGCGTGGCCACCATCGTGTGCAAACTGTTCAACATCGTACGGCCGAGCGTCGCCTATTTCGGCCTGAAGGACCTTCAGCAATGCGCGGTAGTCGATCTGATGGTGCGCGACTTGAACCTTCCAGTTGCGCTTCGCTTTTGCGAGACGGTCCGCGAGGCGGATGGGCTTGCGATGTCGAGCCGCAACGCGTACCTCGGCGCAGCGGCGCGAGCCAAAGCGCCAATGCTTCACGGAAGCCTCAACGACGCTCGCTCTGCCCTGATCCAGGGCTCCGCGCTTGGAGAGACGCTGGAAACAAGCCGGCGCGCTCTTGAGGAGATGGGCTTCGAAGTGGACTACATCGACCTCGTAGACCGATGGACGTTTCACCGCCTGGATGTCCCTGGCCCCAGCGCCGCCCTCATCGCGGCAGCCCGGATCGAAGGCACTCGTCTGATCGACAACGCGTTCTTTGAAGAAGCTGGACTCTAAGGTAGGAAACCGAGGCTAGAAATGCCGACGGGCCGCGATTTGCAGAGGCATTATTGGCAATCATGCTGTCGTGGGTATAATGCGCCCGAACTGGTTAAGGTCGTTCGACTAAGCCACGTCACTAAGGAGCGAAAATGCCCAAGAAACCCAAGACCGTAAAGGGCGCTAAGAACTCGCTGAAGTTCAAGGCGCAACCCAAGAGCGGCCTCCTCTCCGTCCGTGTCGGAGTCAAGAAGTTTAAGGTTCCCGTCGAAGCGCGACTGCTGTCCAACGGCGGTTACATGTTCCTTTCCTTTTCGTCGAGTTCCGAGCTCTATCGCGTCTCGGACGGGAACTTGCAACCGATGGGCTTCGACGCCGACGGAACCGAGGCTTACTCGGCTCTCAATCCGTCTCGCCGCCGCGGCCGCAGAAGGGCACCAGCCGAGCTGCCGGACGAGGTCGCCAAGGCGCTCGCGAGAGTTCCGTCCGGCTACAAGGTTGGCTACGACGCGGACGGCAATGCGCGCCTGGTCCGCAAGCGCGTTCGTCGCAGGAAGTAATCGACGCGGGTGACGCGCCGTCTCTTAGACATGTGGGCCCGTTGACCGGGCCCGTCATGCCGGCGTAGCTCAGGGGTAGAGCAGCTGTTTTGTAAACAGCGGGTCGCGGGTTCGAATCCTGTCGCCGGCTCCATCGTCTTCAACGTAGCGAAGGGCCCGAGACCGCCCGAAAACCGCTCCTGGCAGTCGAAACCGCACTGTTGTAGCTTGGCCAGACGGAACGAGGACGCCCTCCGTGGAGGGCGTCCTACGTTGCTCTTCAGGGGGTTTCAGAGAAGGCGTTAGCGGCGAGACCACCACGGCCGGTCGCGGTCCCTGTCGCGATCTTGATCGCGACCACGGTCGCCATCATGGTCGCGGTCACGCCAGTTCCAACCTTCGTTCGGGCGGCGGCCGTTGTCCCAGTGGCCGCGTCCGTTGCCGCGGTTTGTGTGGAAGTGACGGTGGCGGACGAAACGGTCGCGGCTGGACAGCCAACCCCTGCGGTCCTCGCCCCGCCATCCGAAGAAGCGCGACATGTCAGCCTGGCTCCTGCGGTCCTGCTCGTAACGATTGGCCGCGTAGGCCGTGCCCGCAGCTCCAATCAAGGCCAGGTTGTTCTGGCCGGTAAGCAATCCGTAGATTCCGAGACCTGCTGAGCCGTACGCCACGTTGCGCCAGCTGTTCTTGAGTACCTGGCGGTTGTCCGCGTTGGCGGTAGCAGGCGCCATGGCGAGCGTCGTTGTGAAAAGAAGCCCCGCAAGTAGCGGTAGCGTGGTTCTGGTCATCATCGTCTTGTTCCTCGTTGCAAGTTGCATTTCGGCCCAAGGGGCGAGCAGCCTTCGGTTTAGTTCGCGCTCTGGCTTGAAACGCCTGAGCGCTGCTGCCGTTACATTCTTCTACGCCAATGGGCTCTCGGTTGTGTTTCTCCTTGCTTTCGCCTGAACCTGGAAAGGCCTACGGTGTGGCCTCTCCTTTGCAGGTTCTGACGCTCTCATCAGGCATCGGTTCACTTGCCCGGCTTAACGATGGGACCATTCGGGCGTAGCTCGGCGTGGCGAACGTCGTCTGACCGAGTAGGCTTTCAGGCGAGGCGCTTGGTCCAGGGCATTTGACCGCGCGTGGCTTGGGTCTCGGGGGGATGAAATGTTTAGTTATCGATTGCAGGCCGATCCACGTCTTCGTCGTGCCTTTTCCAGCGGCCTATCTCTCTGCTCGGCGGCCTTCGCCCTCGCGGGCAACTCGGTGTCGGTCGATTTCGATAACCGGCTGGATCGGGCTCTTGCACTGACGACCTGCTCGATCACCTCGACCGGCGCGAGTTGGCAGGCCGCGCCGCCAAACCTGATTCCGGCCAAGACCACCGCTCATTGGAAGGTCGCCTCGGGTGGCATGGTTGGCGGTGCGGGCGGCATGGCGAATTACAAGATCGCCGACAACATCCCCATCATCGTGCTGGCGTTCGAGCATCCGCTCGGGTCGGACGGCGTATATCGCGGCCAGGCGCCGGCTGGATTCTTGCTGACGGAAACCCACGGCATAACCAACTCCGGAGCGTTCGGCAGCGAAGTGACCGTGCGCTTCACCCTGATGCTCGCCCCACCTCCCGCGCCGACGCCGATCGTCGCGCCCATAGAACCAGCTCTAGCCCACACCCGCATCACCAGCCTCGCTCTGCGTGCGATCACGACCGCCGACGTCAACGCCGCCACCGCCGACGATGTGGCCTTCGACGTCGGACCTCTCTGCTGGATTCTGGACAGACCGAATGCAGTGGATTTCACGCGCGGATCGGACGTGACCTTCCCCCTCGATCTCCAGGGCCGTGAGCTTTATCTGGACGATCTACCTTGGGCGCGCCTGGTCAAGAAAGGCGTGGGAGGCTGGGTTGGCGCCGCCGACGGCCCCGCCGGGTCTTGGCAATGCGGCGCGATTCACCTCATCGTGAACGGAACGGACCGGGGGGCCGTAGCCGTCAATCAATGGCTGGGCCAGTCTCATCCTCTCTTTACCCACTTGCTCCAGACCCTTCCCACCCCCGACCTTTTCGTTAAGACGCTAAAGGCCGTTCCCGGGCCCATGGACACACGTAGCGAAGACACCGCCGCCACGACCTCACCGGCCAAGATGCCGATTGCCACTTGGTTGGGCGTCGACCCCGGCAACGTCACCGTCGTGGGCACGCTGATTTACAATCCGGGCAGGGCGACGGACGGGCTTCTCACCCTCGACCTTCGGTTGTCGAGCATCACCGTTCAGGGTCGCACGATTTCGTTTGCCCCCAACCTGGGTCAGCGCACGATTCGAGTGAAGGCTCGAAGCAGCTCTGCCCCAGCCCCCACCAAGGGCGAGCTCATCCAGGCCACCGGGCCGGTGTTCGTCGATACGGCGCATGGCTGCCTGTACGAAGTTCACGCCAACTCTTACGGGCCGCGCCGCGCGACCACCTAGCGAACGAGCCTGCTACCCCCCCTGGCGCAACCGGCTGCCGTTGTGCTCGTCCTATACTAGATTTCCGCGCGGGGGCAAGCTTCTGGCATCCGTGCGCATCGGGAGGGATCTGAAAATGTTTGGCTCTTCGACCTCGCGGCTCGCCTTGCGGGCAACGCTCCTTCTTCTTCCAATTCTGCTCTTCGCGGCCCGGTCCGACGCCTCCAGCGTCACCGTCCGACTTACGAACCAGACCAACAAGACACTTGATTTCGTAGCGAGGGCCAGTTCTGGAACTTGGGACCAGATCCCGCCCTCGAGAATCGCCCCAGGAGGTATAGCCAGCTGGAAATGCTCAGCCGCGCTAGCTGCGCTTTCTGGCACCGTCACCTATCGGTCCGAACCCGCCGCCCAGAACTGGGTATTCAGTTGGGATACCTCCGGAGAATCGTTCCATGGGGCAATTCCGCCCCCATTCAGGTTGAACATTAGCCACTCAAAAATCCCTCGCTTCCCGACGGGCTCGGATTACACCGTGGACATTCTGCTTGCCGATACTGCCCCTACGGCCGTTGGCACCGACGCTTCTTTAGCAAACAGGCTCACGATGCAGGTTGGCGCCGACCCTGTCTTGATGGTGCAGTCGGTGGAAGGATTTGCGGTGCAATCCAAGCCAAGGCCGGGTTCGGGTGAGATCTCGATTGTCATGCCCTACGCCCCCATAAACGCAATCACGTTCCTCAACTGGGTGCAGAGCGCACGCAGCACACCTTTGCAAAAGAACGTAGAGGTCGCTGACCACGACAATTCCGGCCGACCAGTTCAACGGTTCCTGTTGAAGAATTGCACCGCCATCGGGCTCAGCTTGCCGTCCCTCGATTCAAAGCACTCCGGCGCCCTTACCATGACGCTGCACCTAGATTGGGAATCGATCGAAATGCATTAGGAGCCAAAAACTCAACGCGGCATTCGACGGGAGGTTAATACCCGAGCCGCTCAGTTATCTAGCGACGCGCAGGGCGGCGTACCCGGCGCTTGTCGACGCCGAGCCGCCCGTCGGAGGTGCCCATTAGCGCGCGCAGGCGAACCATTTCGTCGCGCACGGCGGCCGCCTTCTCAAACTCCATCGCCTTGGCGAGGTCGCGCATCTCTTTCTCCAAGCTGGAGATCAGGATGGGAAGGTCTTCGAGGCGGATTGGCTGGTCGGGCGAAAGCCCCTCTGCGACGGCATCGCCGTATTGCGCTGCCGTTTCCGCGACCGCGTCGTAAGAGCGGATCGTCTCGCGCACCACCTTGGTGACCGACTTGGGGGAGACGCCGTGCTCCTCGTTGTAGCGCCTCTGCACCACCCGCCGCCGTTCGGTCTCTTCGATCGCGCGCTCCATCGACCCCGTCACGAGGTCCGCATAGAGCAGAACTTTGCCATCCACATGGCGAGCGGCGCGGCCGATTGTCTGCACGAGCGAGGTGTCCGACCGCAAAAAACCCTCCTTGTCGGCGTCGAGGATCGCAACAAGGGACACCTCGGGCGGGTCGAGTCCTTCGCGTAGTAGATTCACGCCCACCACCACGTCGTACACGCCAAGCCGCAGGTCGCGCAGAATCTCGGGCCGCTCGAGCGAGTGGATGTTCGAGTGGATGTAGTTCACTTTGATGCCTAATTCCTGCAGATATGCGCTCAAGTCTTCGGCCATCTTCTTGGTCAGGGTCGTGACTAGGGTTCGCTGTCCCGCCGTCACCCGCCTCTGGATTTCGCCGATGAGATCGTCGATCTGGCCTTTCGTAGGCCTGATTTCAACTTCGGGGTCGACGAGGTAGGTGGGGCGAATGATCTGCTCGGCGACTTGGGCTTGCGATTCCCGCTCGAACGGCCCTGGCGTCGCGCTGACATAAACCACTTGCGGCACCCGCCCAAGGAACTCCTCAAAGGTCAAGGGCCGATTGTCGAGCGCGGATGGCAGCCTGAACCCGAAGTCGACGAGCACCGACTTGCGCTGGCGGTCCCCGTTGAACATGGCGCGAACCTGCGGCAGAGTCTGGTGGCTCTCGTCGATGAACACGATCGCGTCGGAGGGCAGAAAGTCGAGCAGCGTGTACGGCGCGGTACCCGGCGCGCGCCCGTCGAAGTAGCGCGAATAGTTTTCGATGCCGCTGCAAAAGCCAACCTCGCGCATCATTTCCAGATCGAAATTCACTCGTTGCCGAAGACGTTGGGCCTCGAGCAGTTTGCCGTTGGCGGTAAAGAAGTCGGTCTGCTCTTCCATCTCGGCCTGGATCTGGCCGACGACCTCGTCGAGGCGCTCCCAGGGCGTGACGTAGTGGGTGGCGGGAAACACCGAAACTTTAGTGGGTTCGTCGAGCACGTCGCCGGTGAGCGGGTCGATCAGCCTGATGCGCTCGATCGTGTCCCCGAAGAACTCGACGCGCGTGACGATCTCCTCGTCCTTGGGCTGAATCTCGATCGTGTCGCCGCGCACGCGGAAGGTGCCGCGCGAGAGCACCAGGTCGTTGCGCGTGAACTGCATCTGCACCAGCCGCTGCAGCACCTCGCGCATGTCGGATACCTCGCCCGTCGTGAACGTGACCACCGCCTCCGCGTACTCGCTGGGCGAGCCAAGGCCATAGATGCACGACACGGAGGCCACAACGACCGTGTCGCGCCGTTCGAGCAAGGCGTGGGTGGCGGCATGCCGCAGGCGCTCGATCTCCTCGTTGGTGCTGGAATCCTTCTCGATATAAAGGTCGGTGGTGGGGATGTACGCCTCGGGCTGGTAGTAGTCGTAATAGCTGATGAAGTACTGCACCGAGTTCTCGGGGAAGAAGGCTCGGAACTCTTGGCAGAGCTGGGCGGCGAGCGTCTTGTTGTGGGCCATCACGAGGGCCGGGCGCTGAGCCTTGGCGATTACGCTCGCCATCGTGTAAGTCTTGCCGGTGCCGGTCGCGCCCAGCAGGGTTTGGAAGCGATAACCGGCGTCAAGGCCTTCGACGAGGGTGTCGATGGCGGTTGCCTGGTCCCCTTTCGGTTCAAAGTCTTTGCTGAGCTGGAAGGGCGCGTCGTAGCGGGCGATCATGCGTCTACTAGTCTACGCCCTCGCAAAGGGATCCGGCTCAATGGCGATTCCTCAGCACATGAACCCCTTGAGGTCCAACAGGACGTCATCAGGATTCTTTCTCCAGGCAAGCCGCTCGGTTATAGTTAGGATGTGCGCAAGCGAATTCTCGGAGCCCTGCTTGCCGCGACTCTCTTGCCGGGATCGGGCATGGCCCAGCGTAGCGGCGAGGTCATCGAGGTCTACGCCGCAGCATCTCTGCGAGACGTGCTCGCCGACATCAAGAAGAAGAAGGAAGCTTCAAACCGTCTTCGAGTCGAGCTTTCGTTTGGGGGCTCGCAGGACCTCGCCCAGAGATTCCTCCTGGGAAGCAGGCATGGAACCGTCTTCATCAGCGCCGACGAGCGCCAGATGAAACGCGTGGTCGACGCAAAGATATTTCGACCTGATCATGTTCGCGCAATCGCGACGAATACAGGCAGCGTCGTAGTTTCGCGGCGCGCGCGAGGTCGAATTCGCAAACTCCGCGACCTGTCCAAGCCTGGGCTGCTCCTAGCTATAGCGGGCAAGGAAGTGCCGGCGGGGCGCGTCGCGCTCGAAATGATCCATCGAGCGAGCGCGACGTATGGGAGGAGTTGGGAGCGGCGCGTCCTCGCGAACGTTGTCACCCGCGAAACGGACGTTCGGGCAGTCCTCGCAAAGGTCCGCCTAGGCGAGGCGGACGCCGGCTTCGTGTATGTCACCGACGCGCTCTCGGCGAAGGGCAAGGTCATAGCGCTCGAAGTTCCGAGCCAGTTCCGCGCGAGCACGACCTACCTCGCGGCCTCCGGAAACGGCTCGCGCAGCTCCGGGTACGTGTTCGTCTCGACACTCGCGCGGCCGAATTTGCAAGCCTTTTTCCGACGCTACGGCTTCGGCCCGCCGCCATCGAAATGGCCTTGAAACCGAGCGGCGGACGGGACTGGCTGTGGACGATCTGGCTGGCACTTGCTGCGCCCTTCGTGCTCTTCCTGCTCGGCCCGCCCGTCGGGCTGACCATCGCAGGCGGAAACGTACTCGGGAAGCTTTTGGAGCCCGAGTCGATCCAGGCTATGGTTCTCAGCCTTTGGACGACGGCGGTGTGCACTCTTTGCGCCGTACTCTTCGGAACGCCTCTCGCCTTACTCCTGGCGCGCGGCCGTATTCCGCTCCGCGGCGTGATCGAGGCCCTGATCGACCTGCCCGTGGTGCTTCCCCCAGCAGTCGCTGGAATTGCCCTCTTGCTGGTGTTCGGGCGGCAAGGCCCGGTGGGAGGCTGGCTCGAGGGACATGGCGTGTCGATCGCCTTCACCTCCACCGCCGTGGTTCTCGCCCAACTGTTCGTCGCTTCCCCGCTCTACGTTCGCGCCGCGATCGCCGCCTTCGCATCGCTACCCGCCGAGGTCGAGCAAAACGCCCGCCTCGATGGGGCTTCGCCTGGGCGCGCATTTTGGCGTGTCTCGCTCCCGCTCGTCCGGAGGCCCCTTCTCGCGGGTGCGGGCCTCTGCTGGGCGAGGGCGCTCGGCGAATTTGGAGCCACGATCCTTTTTGCAGGGGCGATGCCGGGCCGGACGCAGACGATGCCGCTTGCCATCTACATTGGCTTCGAGACCGACTTGGACGCGGCGATCTCGCTCTCGGTGGTGCTCCTGGCCCTAGCCCTGGTGGTCACGTGGGCGATTCGGGCTGCGATGCGAGGCGCTTAGCGGCTGCAATAGAGCAAGGGCCCCGCGGTCGACGCGCGGAGCCCTTGTCTTCGGTCTTCCCAGGAAGGTCGAGTTCATTGCGAACCCGCCTCACGGCTTAGGGTCGCTAAAACCCGTCGCCTCCCTGGTGCAAATGTTCAGAACTCATACTGCTGCACCACCTCCCGTTCGCTGGAATAACACATTATACGGTTGTTCGCGGAGGAACGCTTCATTGCACGCCCGAATTACCGCCGCCCGCTGCTTCGGGCCATGAGTTCCGATTCGGCCGCCGCCGCGTCTTGCCGCGCGAGCTCCTCCCCCATGCGCAAGCCCTCCATCAGGGCGTCATCGCCGACTGCCTCAGTCAGCCGCCCGCCAAGCCTGGGCGTCTGCGTAAAGCAGAGCATGAACGTCTGCCCATCCTCATGCCAGAAGCGATACTTTGCCCAGCGCCCGTCGATGGTCGTGGGAAGCTTGGCAAGGTCGATCGCATACTCGCTGGCCCGAGCCTGAAATGCCCTTTCGTCCGTCCGCTCCATACTGAACATGGCAAGGCCGACCCGCTCGTGGACGAGCAGCGCGCCAAAGCCCTCCGTGCCCTTCTCCCAACCGATGGAGCGGAATCCCAGTTCGGGCCATCCATAAGGCGCTTCGCCCACGTCGTAGGCGCCCGGCGGCGGCGCAAACACGCGGTACAGGCGGTCTTGCTCGTCGCCCAGATACAGCTTCTGGTTGAGGTGGATAAGGCTCAGCTTGCTACGCTGGATCACGTCCGGGACTCGCCGCGGCTGCTGGAACATCACCGCCTTCTCGCCGCTCGAGGATTCCTGGGTCTCGGCGCCGTCGCCGCAGCCGAGCACACCGACGGCCAGCGCCAACAAGATGCCCCATCGATCAGGTGCATTCACAGCTGAGTCAATCCTATCACGCGGTAACGGTGCTTTCCGCCGGGCGTGTCCACGTCGACTTCGTCTCCTGCGATCTTGCCGATCAGCGCCCCGCCGAGGGGCGAAGTGATCGAGATCAGGTCGTGCGCCACGTCGCCTTCGTATGAACCGACGAGTTTTACTGCGAACTCATCGGCCAAATCGAGGTCTAACAAAGTGACGTGAGATCCAAGGTGGGCGCCTTGCGTGTCGGGCCGAGAGACGATCTTGGCAAGCTGGAGGGCTTTTTCGAGTTCGGCAACGCGCTGCTCGTTGCGGCGTTGGTTCAGCCGCGCCTCGTGATAAGCGGCGTTTTCGCGAAGGTCGCCGTGACCCTTGGCCTCGCGGATCGCGTCGGCGATCCGCCTTCGCACCGGGCCCTTGAGGTCCTCCAATTCGGCCTTGAGCTTCCCGTAACCCTCTTCGGTGACCAGGATCTCGTTCGCCATCGTAGGAACGATATTGTAGCATGGAGTCTGTGAAGGGTCGGCCAAAGGTAAGCGTGGTGGTCGTGAACCACAATACGCGGGCGCAACTGCGCCGGTGCCTGCTCTCGATCGAGGACCGCCATGAGGTCATAGTGGTGGACAATGCCTCCACCGACGGCTCCGCCGAGATGGTGCGCAAAGAGTTTCCGAAAGCCATAGTCATTGAAAACGAGGAGAACCTCGGCTTCGGGGCCGCGAACAACATCGGCATGGAGCAGGCGCAGGGCGAGCTAGTGCTGTTCCTCAATAGCGATGCCTACGCCGAGCAAGGCGCGATCGACCGGCTTGCCAACGGGTTCACCGACGCCTCCGTGGTGGCCGCCGGAGGGCGTTTGCTCAACAAAGACGGCTCCCTCCAGGAATCCTCGACCAACGAGCTCACTCTCTGGACCGTGTTCTGCGAGCAGACCTACCTGGAGCGGCTCTTCCCGACCTGTCCCTTTCTCAGCCCGTACTGGAACAGCAGGCGGAACGCGCGCTGCGGCCAGGTCGCCCAGGTTATGGGCGCGTGCCTGATGATCGTGCCGATCGAGCGGTTCGACGAAAGGTTTTTCCTGTATTGCGAGGACACCGAGCTTTGCAAGCGCCTCTCCGCCAAGGGCCGCATCCTGTACGTGCCCACCGCCCACTTCTACCACGAGCTCGGCAGCAGCAGCTCGGCTCAGCGATGGCGGGCGGTCGCCCGATACAACCGGGGCAAAGAGCTGTATTTTCGCATTCATCGAGGCCTGGTGGCGGCCGCAGCTTGCTGGGTGATGGATCGTTTTGGGGCGTTGCTTCGGTTGGTCGTGTGGTCGTTGGCGACCGCGGCAAGCCTGGGGCTGCGGAAGCCGTGGCGCGAACGGGTGGGGCTGTTCGCCCGCGTGCTTACCGCCCCCGTCGCCGGCCCTGACGCGCGGCCTGGCGCGAAGCTAACGCCCGGCGACGCTCAGATTGCTCTCGAAGCGGCGCGGCCGAGCGGAAGGTAGGCTCGCCCCATGGCGAGCAAGCTCTACGACGTTGCCCCCCTCGCGGGTCTGGACCCCGCCTACGGACTGATGGGCGCGATGCTCGAAGACGGCACGCGCGAGTGGTTGGAGGAAGCCGGGCGCATACCCGCCGAAGCCATCGGCTGGCAGCCTACGCCGGGCGGGCACAGCATCGGCGCGGTCATGCTGCACATCATCGACGTCGAGGCGTACTGGATCGAGCAGGTGTCGCTCGGGCGCGAGCTTTCGCCCGAGGAGCTTCGCGAGCTTATGAGCGAGGAGACCAAGCAGTACCAGGGGCAATGGCCGGCTCCGCCGCCCAAGCCGTGGTCGTGGTATGTGCAACTCCAGCAGCGCTACCGTCGGCGCACGATGGAGAGCCTGAAATCGCTCGGCGATCCCGCGAGCGTCGTCCACGGCAAGAGCTCGCCGACCGGGTTCACGCTGCGCTGGATTCTCAGCCACGTGGTGCAGCACGAGGCTTACCACGGCGGCCAGATCGTTCTGCTGAAGGCGCTTTGGGAGCAGCGAGGCGGCGGCGGTTAGCCTGCAGCAGACGCACGCTATGGCGGGAACTTCGTAGCCTCGGCACCCAGGGCGTCGCCGAGGCTTTGAAAAATTTGCGCAGCTTCTACAACGAGCATTAGTCGCTCGGGCTACCGCCTCACGCGTGGGTGACCATTTCAACATCCGGGGAGGACTCCTGTTAGGATGTCTTCATCAGCGGGGGCATATCCTGCCAAATCAGGTCGCGCTGGGCAATTGTGAGTTCAATGACCTGCTTGCCGAGTATCCATGAATGCATCTCACTCAGCATCTTGTCCTCGATCGCCGAGAGGATGCGCATTGGGACCGCAACCGAAATCTTCTCAATGGCAGACAGCTCATCCTCGCTTAAGACGAGCAGCAATAATGGCCGGCGGTCGAATGGTTTGCCGTCGACGAACTTGTTCCACTCAGGAATGCGGTCATGTTTATCGATGGACTGGCAGAGTTTGGAAATTATGCCGAAGCCAAGAGCTTGATGAACAAAGAACATTAGCCAGAGCCGCTCGCCCAGCAGCGGCCGTGACTCCTCGATTCCTCTGCGGAAGCCGAGTAGTCTTTCTGTGAGGTCCTTCTCGCTTGAGGTCGGCACGAATTCGGCCAGTCTAGTCTTGGAGACAGACTTTCCAACATACTCGGTAGGCACCATGAGGTGGTAGACGTACATTTCACGCCAGAAGAACTCTCGAGATTTGACGATGCTGGACCAGAGCGCCAAGATGGCTTCGAGACGCTTGTCCTGCGAGCTGGAGTAACCAGCCGCAACGAGGCCTAAGAGGTCCCTGTCGTGCGCCAAATGAGCCTTCACATAATCGCGGCCGAGCTCGAGTTCGCTCTTGAGGAACTCGACGTTACGCGCGTAGAGGGAGTGGGTAGCCTGCTCGATCTGTTTTTGTGCCACCGGAAGCAGGACCTTGAAGACAGCCCAAGCTACAAGACCGAGCGGGGCCAGCGACAACACAAGCACTTGGAGAACGGAGATGAGGGCGTTCAGGAGCATTATTGGTCCATGCCATACAGGGTCTTCTTGACCAGATCTTCGACCGCGTCAGCGGTGCTTCCCTTACGCGGTTGGTCGTCGGCCAGGGATGATTCAAGGTCAAGGGTTAGGGTCAGGATTCGGGTCCGGATGGCATCTACTAGGCCCTCAACGGAGCCTCGCGGAATCTCATACCATGCAGCAACGCAGTTCATTTCCTGCAACACGTTTCCCAAATGCAGTGGAAGATCCCCACCAGGCATCATGAAAGATGACGCGTCCCCCTCCAGAAGTTGCTCTAGCTCTCTGATGGGGCCACGGACGTGAAGCTCCTTGGCTGCCACCCGAAGCTGTTCGGGCAGCGCGCCTGGCGGCACGGTGAAGTTGTTGACTTGGCGACCGAACCACCCGACGAAATGGCCCTTGACCTGCGACCCGAACTTACGATAATCAGGTAGAGCGTCGTCTGGTCCGTAGCCACTCAGCTCGCTCTCTACCCAGGCGCGAATAGAGGCGTTTTGAAGGCGCGTCGCTAGGATGAGGCATCGCCGAAGGAGATTGGTCGCCGACTCGTTCTTATCGATTGCAGCATTTTGTATGTCTTGCAGTAGCTTCATGCGATTTTCTTTCATGGGCGAGCTTATAGTCGAATCTCATTTCATGCCCGACACCTGAGTGCCGAGGCTCTATGTCCTATCCCACGCTTTGACTATACACCTCGTTCGACGGTCGCGCGACCATCTATCGGCCCCTTCCGATGCAACCTCCGCCTGCGGCGGAGCGCCACTCCCCGGTTCGGCTTCTTCCTCACCGACCCCCGCCGTGAGGCAGGGGTGATGCTATTTTCTTCGGGTCGCTCGTGCCCTCCGGGCCCTCGCTCGCCGATTTCTTTCGGGACGCCGTCCATGGCGTCCCCTTGATGAAGTAGGTAGGTCGCTGCGTCTTCCGAGCCATCGTTCGACCATCGTCAGACCACTGTTGGACCATCGTTAGACGGCGTCGTCCAGTGCAGGCCGAGGCACGGGCGCCTAGCCCGGCCCGCTGTAGTTGACTCGCGTGGCCACCGCCCGAAAGCCGAGCCGCTCGTACACCGCCTTCGCGGTGTCGTCACCCGCAGAGAGCCAAGCGATTTCGCCCCCATCGGCGAAGAACTTCTCAAGCAGGAAGGTGCTCACGGACGAGGCAACCCCAAGGCGGCGAAACGCATCGAGGGTGCCAATGCCGGCGAGTTCGCACACCCCGTCGAACGGATTGATGCACCCGACACCGGCGGCTGCGCCGCCGATCGACCCCACCGCCATCACCCAAACCCCTTTGGCGATGGAATCGCGCGTGCCCTGCACCCGCCCCGCAGCGATCTCCTGAGAAGGCATCCCAAACGGGGAGTCGGCTATACGCAGGAAGGTTTCGACATCACCGTCCGCCGCCAAAAGCTCCACCGACACCTCGGGCGATCGTCTGGGTTGGAAGCCCGCCGCAAGGCACACCATCGTCGGTTGCTCCGCCTCCAGTTCGAATCCGGCTGCCACCAGCGCAGGCGGCAAGCCGGGCCAGAGCTCAAGAGTGAATTCGAGCCGAGGTCGGCGACGCTTGGCCTCAAACGCCTCGATCATTGCCCTAACTGACCCCAAATCGAAGCCATCCCGAGTGGGAACCGCATAGTTGGACCAAATCATGTCGCTCGACCGGTTCAGCAGCAGCCGGAACGGCCCGCAATCGATGCACTCGCGATCCCGCGCCAGCGAGCCGATCAGCGCCCGCTCGAGCCGGCGCAAAACCGTCATCCGTGGGGCTCGGCCGATTGGTGCAAAATCGAAAGCTGCTCGAGGCGCCCGGTAACCATGAACGCGACCCGCTCCGCGATGTTGACCGCATGGTCGGCGATGCGCTCGACATGGTGGATCGCAAGCAGGAGCCAGCTGTCGGCGACCACGAGGTCCGGGTTGGCGCGCATGTTGGCGTGAAGTTGCCCCCGCAGGTCGCGGTAGAGGGCGTCCACCTCGTCGTCCTGCTCGATCACGCGCTGGACGAGGCCGAGATCGTGCTTCACGAACGCCTCGATCGCCACTCGCAGCATCGAGCGCGCCACCCCCGCGATCCGGGGCACGTCGATGACGCTCGTCTTGCCGAATTCGGCTTCGATCTTCATCGAGATCTTCGCGATGTCAACTGCGAGGTCGCCGATGCGCTCGATATCCACGATCATGCGCAAAGCGGTGCCGATCAGCCGAAAGTCGCCCGCGATCGGCTGTTGCAGGGCGAGGAGCCGGAGACAGCGGGATTCGATCGCGATGTCCGCCTCGTCGATTTCGTCATCGCGGTGAATGACTTCCATCGCTTTGGCCTTGTCGAGCCGCACGAGGGCCTCGACAGCAAGGCCGACCATCGATTCGGCGCGGCTCGCCATATCGAGCAGATCGTGCCCGAGAGCCTGAATCTCTTCGGCATAAGCGTGTCGGGCAAACCCCGGGTTCTCCATGTCAGTCAGCCGCGGGCGTGGCGGCCTCGGTCCCAAGCGGAAAATGGCAATAGACCGCGCGCGCGCCCGTCTCCGTTCTACCCGGGTCTTGTTCGATGCACTGCGGCTGGGCTCGGGGGCATCTGCCTGCGAACCGACAGCCCGGAAAACGAGTTCTCGGGTCGGGAATCTCGCCGGGGGCGGGCTCGGGCAGGTGCATCAGCCGTTCCAGGGTGGGCGCCGAATCCAGCAGCGCTCTGGTGTAAGGGTGCTGGGGCGAGGCGAAGATCGCCTCGGTCGGCCCTTCTTCCACGATCCGTCCCAAATACATAACCGCAACCCGTTCGGCGAGGAACCGCACGGTGGTGAGGTCGTGCGATATGTACAGGTAGCTGCACCTGCGGGCTGCCTGCAAGTCTTTGAGCAGATTGAGAATCTGGGCGCGGATGCTGAGATCGAGCGCGGCGGTAGGTTCGTCGCAAATGACGAGCGGGGGCTTGGTGGCAAGCGCGCGGCCGATCGCCACCCGCTGGCGCTGGCCGCCGCTCAGCTGGTGCGGGTAGCGCGAAACCAACTTAGGGTCGAGGCCCACCTCCTTGAAGATGGTCTGCGCGTCGCCGGGCGAGCCCACGATGCGCAGCGGCTCGAGCGCGGAGCGGCCGACCGGCCAGCGCGGGTCGAGGCTGGCGAAGGGGTCTTGCCACACGATGCCGACTCGGCGGGCGATGTCGGGCGGCGTCCGAGTGATCGCCTCGCCCTGAAGCACGATCCGGCCTGCCTTGAGCGGCTGCAGGCCGAGCACGGCGCGGGCGAGCGTGGTCTTGCCGCAGCCCGATTCGCCAACTACGGCGAGCGTCTCTCCGTCTCCCACGTGCAGCGAGACGCCATCGACCGCGCGCACCGTGCCGCCAGGCGCGGAAAACTCCACCCGGGCGTCCTCTATGGAAAGGAGGGGCGCCTCGCTCATGCGTCGTCATCCTCGATGCCCCGGCTCCAGAGGAGGCGTGTCCCCAGCTTGATGAGGAAATCTTCAGGCTCGACGCTGAGCAGCCGAGTGACCCGCTCGGACCTTCTGATTCGCACTTCGTCGCCGCTCAGCAGGTGCACTCGCGATTGGCCATCGACCGAAAGCACGGCCTCGCCCTCGGTTTGGAGCCGGATCACGATCTCCGATTCAGGCGCAAGCACGAGGGGGCGCGCGCTCAGCGTATGGGGGGCGATGGCGGTGAGCAGAAGGCCCTGCACCCTCGGGTCGACGACCGGCCCCCCTGCTGAGAGATTGTAGGCGGTCGACCCGGTTGGGGTCGAGACCATGACGCCGTCGGCGGGGTAGCTCGTGAGGAGGCGCCCATCCACCCGCACCTCAAAGCTCATCATGCGCACGGTAACCGCGCGTTGAAGCACCGTCTCGTTCAGGGCGTGGATCGTGGCTACCGGCTCGCCGCCGCGCATGAGTTCGGCCCGGATCATCATCCGCTCCTCGACCGGGGTCTGGCCGTCGAAGAACTGGCTCAGGCATGCCCCAAGCTCCGGGCCCTGGCACTGGGTCACAAAGCCGAACCGCCCGTAATAAACGCCGAGGATCGGGGTGCCGCGCTCGGAGCACAGATGGGCGGCGCGAATGAGGGTTCCATCTCCCCCGAAGCAAACGACGAGATCGGCATCGGCGAATTGCGCGGCGGGCACCCCTTCGACGCCAAGCAGCTTGCTCGATTCGTCGTCGGCGGCGCACTCGACGCTGCGCGACGCCAGCCAAGACGACGCCTCCTTGGCCGCAGCCACGGCGTCCGGGCGGCGGGGGTTGACCAGCAGGTGAATACGCACGGCCTATTCGGCGGACTGCATGCGCTTCAGATTTTTGTTGACGTCGGCATTATCCGGGTCGATCTTCAAAGCCTTCTTGAGGGTCCGAATCGCGAGCTTTCGCTTGCCTTGCCGCTCCTGCGCGACCGCCAGATTGTTATACGCGGGAACGAACTTCGAATCCGACCGGATGCTCGCGTTGAACGCTTGCACGGCGGGCGCCAGCTTGGATTCCTTGAGCAAACAAAGGCCACGGCCATTGAGCGCTCGTGAGTTCGTTGGATCGGCTGAGACCACCATATTGTAGTGGTAGCGCGCCCCCGCGAGGTCGCCCTTGTTGAAGAGGGCGTCGGCCAGCTGCTGGCGGATATCCACCCTCGACGGCATCGACCGCAAAAGCTCTTTCCAAAGCTCGATCGCCCGGTCGGTGTCGCCCGCGAGCGCCGCCGACGAGGCCAGGTTGGCCCGCGCGGTCCGGCTGCTCGGGTTGAGGCCGGTGAGCTTATCGAACAGGGTCTCCGATTCCTTGTACTGCTTGTTCTGATAAAGCAGCAAGCCGAGGTTGTTCAGGGTGTCGAGATCGTTCGGGCTGATTTCGAGCACCTTTCGGTACGCGGTTTCGGCGCCCGAAGCGTCACCGGACTGGGCGCGAAGCACTCCGAGGTTGAACCAGAAGGTCGAGGAGGTCGCAAAGCGGTCTTGCAGCTTCTCGTAGTAGGCGAGCGCATCTTTTCGCCGATCCGTCTTCGCGTAGGTCTCGCCCAGATTGAGAGCGAGAGTCGAGTCGGCCGCATCGAGCTTGGCGGCCCGCTCGAGGTAGGGGATCGCCTGCGAGAAGTTCTTCAGGCGCAACTGGGCATAGGCCGCGTTCTTTGCAAACGTCAGGTTGTCGGTCTTCATGTCGGAGGCTGAGCTGAACGCAGTCGCCGCCCCCTTGAAGTCCTTCAGCCCCTCGCAGGCCACGCCAAGGTTGTTGAGCACGAACGGCTCGTTGGGTCGGAGCTCCGACGCCTTCTGGAAGGAGTCCCTCGCTTTGGAGAAGTCCTTCTGCTGAAGGTAGATGGTGCCCATGTTGTATTGGGGCTCGTACATCTTGGGATCGAGATCGACCACCGTCTTGTAGTCGACGAGCGCCATGTCGTACTGCTTTGTCGAGTTGTAAGCGTTGCCGAGGTTGGTCAAGACCTCGAGGTCGCGCGGGCGCGCCTTGGCTGCCTCTTCTAGGAGCGGAACCGCCTTATCCGCGTGGTCGGCCTTCAAATATAGGAAGCCCAGCCACGCGAGCACGTCCGCATGGTGCGGTTGCTTCTGGTACAGGTCCTCGAACAGCCTGGTCGCTTCCGACTGCCGACCGGTCTTGTACAGCTCGGCCGCCTCGTGCACGCGCTGCTGAAAATCATGCTCTTCCTGCGTTTGTGCGAATGCCGGGTGAGCCACCAGCACCACCAACGCCAACAGTAATCCAAGTTTGCCCTTCATCATCTCTGCCCCCACCCGCGTTTAACGGGCGGTCTCCCTGCCTCTGAGACGAGCGACGCTCGACCGAGGTCTCTATCAGTGCCCCATCAGGTTCGGGATCGCGTAGTCGTAAGCCGACTGCAACGCATCGCCCTCGAGGCGAATCGCCGTCTTGTCTTCAACTTGTATCGCTAACCCAGTACCCTCGCGGTACGTGCCGATCTTACCAAGTTCGAGGCCGCGACTGCGAGCCTGTGAAGCTAACCAGGTTATAGCGGCCTCATTTGCCACGCTCAGCACCACCTGGCCCGGCCGCTCGCCAAACAGCGCAGGTATGGCTTCTCCCTGTAGGTTCGCTTCGATCGCATGGCCGCCCACAACCGCGATTTCGGCTAGGGCGACGGCTAGGCCCCCCTCGCTGGAATCATGCGCCGAAATCAACCTCCGCTCGGATGCGGCGCCGACGAGAAATTCGGCCAGAGCGCGCTCGCCCTCGAGATTCGGCTCTTCCGGATACCCGTCCTCGACCCCGCACGCAAGCGCCGCATAGGCACTTGCGCCGAGTCCGCGTTGATCCGACAAGACGAAGGGGACGGACACGAGGGCAAGAAGGCCGTTGCCGGGAGGCGGCGACAGCGGCAGCCGGCATTCCACGTCATCCATCACGCCCAGCATCCCGATGAGGGGCGTGGGCAGAACCTCGCCCAAATCGCTTTGGTTGTAAAAGCTGACGTTGCCGGAGATCACGGGCGTGCCCAAGACCTCGGCCGCCTCCGCTATCCCGCGAACGGCTTCGTCGAACTGCCAGTAGACGTGGGGCAGTTGGGGGTTGCCGAAATTGAGGCCATCGGTGATCGCCACCGGCTTGGCCCCAGTGCAGGCCACGTTACGCGCCGCCTCGGCCACCGCCAGCTTCCCGCCCCGCCGGGGATGCAGGTACGTCTGACGGGCGTTGCCGTCGATCTTCACCGCGAGCCCCTTTCGGGTCCCTCGCGGAGCGAGAACGGCCGCATCGCCCGCTCCGCTAACGAGCGCGGTCTGGGTTTGGACTTGCTGGTCGAACTGGCGAAAGACCCATCGCTTTGAGGCGAGATCGGGGTGCCCGAGCAGCCTTAGAAGGGCGTAGTTCGGGTCCAAGGCGGGCAGAGACCCCGGATCGAACCGAGCCGCGCGCTCGAAGGCGGCGCTTGGGCGCTTCTCATTCGTGTATGTCGGGCAGTGGTCGGTCAGCGCCTTGGCGGCGACGTTGGCGACGATTTCGCCATGCCGCCGAACCGCGACCAGTCCGTCATCCGTGACCCGCCCGATCACAACCGCCTTCAAGCCCCAGCGTTCGAATGCGGCAATGAGCTCCGCTTCTCGGCCCGCCTTGGCCACCGCGAGCATGCGCTCCTGGCTTTCGCTGAGCATCAGCTCGTATCCAGACAGGTCGGCTTCGCGCGCGGGCACTAGGTCGAGGTCGATCGCCATTCCAACCCCACCCTTGCTCGACATTTCGACCGTGCTGCAAGTGAGGCCGGCCGCGCCCATATCCTGAATCGCGACCACCGCGCCGGTCTGAAGGGCGTCTAGGGTCGCCTCGATCAGGAGCTTTTCCGCGAAGGGGTCGCCGATCTGCACGTTGGGCCGCTTGGCGTCGTTGTCCTCGCCAAGGGTGTCGCTGGCGAAGGTTGCGCCGTGGATGCCGTCGCGCCCGGTTGCCGAGCCCAGGTACACAACCGGGTTGCCGGGCCCCGCCGCGGCCGCCGTCGCAATCTCGTCGAGCCGCAATATCCCAACGCACATCGCGTTCACGAGCGGATTGCCGCTGTAGCGAGGATGAAAGGCCACCTCTCCCGCCACCGTCGGCACTCCCACGCAATTGCCATAGCCGCCGATCCCCGCTACCACGTGCTCGAAGAGGTATCGATTTCGGTCCACCACGGCAGGCTCCGCTTCACCATCTACGATCGGGCCGAAACGAAGGGAATCGAGGCATGCGATGGGGCGGGCGCCCATGGTGAGGATGTCGCGGATAATGCCCCCCACTCCCGTCGCCGCTCCTTGGTACGGCTCGACCGCGGACGGATGGTTGTGCGATTCGATCTTCATCGTCACGCCGAGGCCGTCGCCGATGTCCACGATCCCCGCGTTCTCGAGGCCCGAGCCTTCCAGCGCTTCCTTGTAGCGCTTAAAAGCGGCAAGCACCGGGCGGGAGTATTTGTAGCCGCAGTGCTCGCTCCACATCACCGCGAACATGCCCAGCTCCGTGTGCGAAGGCACGCGGCCGAGGAGTTCGACGATCCGATTGAACTCCAACCCGTTCAGACCCATCGCCGTGTAAACTTCCGGAGCGATGGCGGTCGTCATTAGTCCGATTATAGCTCGCGGGAGGCTAGTTCGGCCGACCCTAGGAGTGCTTCTGACGCTTGCATTGGCGACGGGCTGTGGTTCGTCGCGCTGGGTTGGCTCTTGGGAGGGCGATCGGACCGATCTGGCGAGGCAAGGCGTCGATCCCCTACTCATCAAGCACCTGAGGCACTTCGAATTGACGGTCAAGTCCACCGGACGCTGGGTCTGCCAGACCGGGCCCACCCAAAATTCGGGCCAGTACATCGACAAGGGCGAGTCCGCGGAGCTTTGGGTCGAATCCAGACCCGCCTCGATTTGGGCCACGCTTACGTGGAACCAGGACGGCTCTATAAGCCTTCAAGCCAAAACAGGCGAATTCGATCCCGTGAAAATGACCCGTTCGCAACCGAAATGAGCCACCCGCCCGTATTCAACGATATGCCGCACCAGGAGGCCAACTCGTGATTTGGGTTCCCATTATCATTCTCGCGCTGATCGTGTTCGGCTGCATCATGTCGTACAACCGGCTCGTGCAGCTTCGTCAGGAGACGAGCAACGCGTTCGCCCAGATCGACGTCCAGCTCAAGCGACGCTACGACCTGATCCCGAATCTGGTCGAATCGGTTAAGGGCTACATGAAATTCGAGCAAGAGACGCTCGAAAAGGTCATCCAGGCTCGAAACATGGCGGTCGGCGCCCAGTCGGTCAAGGAGAAGGCCGCGGCGGAAGGTGCGGTTTCGAGTGCCCTCACCGGCTTCTTCGCGATCGCCGAAGCCTATCCCGACCTCAAGGCGAACACCAACATGCTCTCGCTCATGGAGGAGCTGAAGGGCACCGAGAACAAGATCTCCTTCGCGCGCCAGTACTACAACGACATGGTGACGCTGTACAACACCAAGATCGAGGTGTTTCCGTCCAGCATCTTCGCGAACATGGGCGGATTCCGGCCGAAGGAGCTTTTCGAGGTCGAGGCGCCAGTCGAGCGCGAAGCGGTCAAGGTTCAGTTTTAGGGATTTCGGCGGCCCGGTCTTGAGCCTCCAATATCTCCGCTACTTCGGCAGAGCGGCCCATCGGGCCTTCCGCCTCGGCGAACACGTCCTCGCCCGCCAGCCAGCGCACGGCCGAATCAGGGTGATCGAGCGCGATCCCCATGGCGAGCGTGAGCTCCACGATATCGCCCGGCATCTTCTTGCGGGCCAATCCAAGCCTCATGCCAAGGCGGACCGAGCGGCCCGCGCTCCGCTGCGTGTGCAGAAACGGGGGCGGCGCCGGGTTTTGGCCCGATTCGTACGCCGCGATGCACACCTTTACGTCGGTCGAGTTAGAGGCGCGGCACACCAGCGGCCTTGCTTCATGGACCGAGCAGATGCCATCGACCAGCATCGGGCATCGGGCCAGCGGCTTCAGGCGGGCGTGGCCGGATAGGCCCTCCAGGGTCTGGCGATAGCCCTCGATTCGCTCGCGCAGGGCGGTGATTTCTTCGGGAGAGAAGTTTGCGCGAATCCAATCGGCGAGCACGAGTACCTCGGGCGCTACCGTCCCCACCACCTGATGGCAGCAATAGAAGCAGCCCTTGGCGCAAGCGGGAGCGCAGCCCTTACCCTCCGCCGCCCGCTGCACGGCGACCGCCTGCGCCTCCGCGATCTCGCGCTCCGCGGTCTGGTACAGGCTCCAAACGAGCGCGCTCAGGCCGGCGGGCGAGCGCTGTTCTTCGAGCATCGCCTCGGTCGCGCCCTGCGCCTGCTCCATCAGGCGCTGGTAGCGCGGCGCGAAAACCTTCTTGGGATCGATTCCCGGCGAGGCCATGCCCGCATTGTAGCTAGTGTAGGGTCTGGCTGATCCTAGGTGGCCTGGCCGCCCGAATCCGCTTTGAAAATGGCGGGCGCACTCTTGGAGACCCTACAGTGGCGGGCGCGACGGAGCGGATCCCTCCCGCTCGGGTACGTTGCTCAACCAACCGAGGGACGCCAAGGATGGCGTCCGGGGAACGAACGGCCACATGCAGCGCCGCCCTGAACGCGGCCCGCCCCGCGTCTAGTGTTGAGTCTCAATAATTTTATAGCTGCCAGCCCGAATCCGTCTTGACAATATGACCGCGGAGGAGGACTCCGCGCTTCGGAGACACTTCATTAGTGCGCCTGGCTGTCGACGCCCATCGCTCCCGGCGGGCTGAGGATGTCGATGATCTCGGTGTCTTCGAGGGCCTCGACCGCGTGGAGGATGTTGGATGGCAGCATGATCGCCTCGCCGCCTCCCATTTCCAGTTCGCGGCGGTCTGGGTCGCCTTCCGCGCCGATCGTCCACCGAACGCGCCCGCTCATCACCATCGCAAGCTGCTCGCTGGGGTGGGAATGGGTCGCGACCTGGCAGCCCTTTTCGAGCAGCACGCGCGCGGCCATGATGCTCTCGCCCTTGACCATCCGCCTCGTGAGCAGGGCGATCGGCCGGTCGGGCGCGATCTCGGTCCAGCGATAGGCTTTCGCTTCCATTGATCGACGTTACCCGTGGGCGTCGGTTGCGGCTACGACCTGCGGCGGCCTGGAATCTACAGATGTAAACCTTCGGCACTCGTACAGACGGCTTTCATGCCTCGGTCACACCTGGGTGCCGAGGCTCTCCCTACGTTGCCGGACAGCCTCGGTAGTTCGACTACCGAGGCATGCCGAGCCTGGCCCACCGACTCTCCCATGGACCTACGTGCCTCCGGTCACGAACTTCGCCGACCGCTCGGCCCACTCGCGCAGCTTCGCCGCGTCCTCATGCCAGTCGGCGGGCACGAGCGCATAGCTCTTGCTCGGGGGCTGGCCCGGCTCGTAGGCGAGGCCAACCCCGCCTTGGCGCAAGAGCTCGGCGTGGTCGGAGGGGCTTAGCTTGAAGCCGATGCCCACGTTGGACAGCGTCGCGGTCATCTTGTCGTTGGCGTAGACCCCGAAGCCTCCAAACATGGCGCGGTGGCGAAACAGATACGGAAGATCGGCAGTCGCCGCCTCCAGCTTGGGCAGCAGGGCTTTGGGATCGTAATTCATGGCTCGAAGCCAATCTTGGCAGAAAATATGGGATCGAACCCCCTCCTCCGTTCGCTTCCGCCTTCGCTACGCTACGGCGCACAAGTCGCCAATTCGCTACGCTACGGCGGACGAGCCGCTCACAGTTCCTCCCCCTCTTCGAAGGGGCGGATTTCGGGGAGCCACCCAAGAACTCCTACCGGGGCCGTGCAGCAGGCGCAGGCCGTTGAGGATCACGAGCACGGTCGAGCCTTCGTGGCCGAGCACCGCCAGAGGCAGTTTCAAATATCCCGAGAGCGAACCGGCGGCGAGCGCCACGATCACCCCGCTTGCGAACAGCAAGTTCGTGCGCACGATGCGATTGGTCAGACGCCCGAGCCGGATCAGTTCGGGAAGCCTCGCTAGGTCGTCGTGCATGAGCACGACGTCGGCCGCGTTGAGGGCGATGTCGCTGCCGAGCCCGCCCATCGCGACGCCGAGCGTCGCCTTGGCGAGGCTGGGGGCGTCGTTGATTCCGTCGCCCACCATCATGGTGGGGCCGTCGGTCTCGCACATTTCGCGCACGACCGCTTCCTTTCGGTCGGGCAAGAGCGAGGCATGGATCCGCTCGATCCCCACCTCGTCCCCCACCGCCCGCGCCGTCGTCTCGTTATCGCCGGTGACCATCACCACCGACCCGACACCGAGGGCACGAAGCTCGTCGACTACCTCCCTCGCGTTCGCGCGCGGCTCGTCGCGAATGCCAAGGGCGGCGAATTCGTGATCGCGCGTCACAAGCGCCACCGTCATGCCATTGGCCGCCATTTTCTCGGCGTGGGGCAGGAAGTCTCGAGGGGGCTGCACGCCGAGCAGGTCGAACATCTCGCGCCGACCGGCCATCATGCGAACGCCCCCCACCTTGGCGGTGACCCCAAAGCCGGGGATCGCCTCATGGTCCTCCGCTTGGGGCAGAGGGATGCCGCGCTCCCGCGCCGCATCTTCGATCGCCTGTGCGATCGGGTGCGTGCTGTATTGCTCGACCGAGGCGGCGGCGGCGAGGATCGCGCCCGCTTCCACAGACATGTCTTTACCCGGCGCCCAGCAAGAATCCTCATCGCGGCAAGAGCCGTCGCCCCCGACCGCCACCCCGTGGCCGTGGCACACGCAGATTTCCGCCAGCCTGGGCTTGCCAAGCGTCAGAGTGCCCGTCTTGTCGAGTGCGATCGCTCGGATCGATCCCGCCAGTTCGATGAAGCGGCCGCCGCGCACGAGCATCCCCCGGCGGGCGGCGTAGGCGAGCGCGCTGAGGGTGGTGGCGGGAGTGGAAATCACGAGCGCGCAAGGGCTGAGCGCGACGAGCAAGACGAGCGAGGCGTAAAGGGCCTCGTTCTGCGCCTGCCCAAGCGCCAGCCTGATACCCCATGAAAGGGCGAACGCGGCAAGGACGAACCACGTGTAACGCTCGCCGAACCACGTGCTGATGCGCTCGCCACTCGCCTTGTTCTCCTGCGCGTCTTGCACGAGCTCCACGATCCGCGACAGCGTGCTGTCCGCCACCCGGGCGCGAACCTCCATCACGAGCATCCCCTGCAGATTGATGGTGCCGCCAAGCAAGGCATCGCCCGCCGTGCGCGAGACGGGGCGCGATTCGCCCGTCATCGAAGCCTGATCCACCGAGCTCGACCCGCTAATCACCACGCCGTCGGTGGGGATGCTTTCGTGGGGCGGAAGCCGCACGTGATCGCCAAGCTCGAGTTCCTCGACCGCGACGAGCTCCTCCTCGGCGCCGCGTATGCGCAGGCATCGCTCGGGCCGGAGCTTGACCATCCCCTCGATCGCCCGCCTCGTCTTGGCCATGGTGTACGCCTCGAGAGTGCCCGAGAGGCTGAAGAGGAACAGGAGGGCGGCGGCCTCGATCGGGCGCTTGACGACGACCGCGCCCACCGCCGCGAACACCATCAGGAAGTTAACGTCGAGCGAGCGGTGGCGAAGGGACTTCCATGCCGCCTCGAGCGCGTAAGCGCCACCAAGCACGACCGATGCGACGGCAAGCCAGTTGAGGTTCAGCGCCCAAGCCACCGCCATCGAGACGCCGCAAAGCCCGGTGAGCCATGCCTGGAGTCCGCCGAGCAATTTCAACGGTTAGGTTCTACCCGGAAGTCCAACCTGGAGCACTGCGGCGGGGAGAGGCGTTTCTCGTCGCGAGTTAAGCATCCCATCCTCCGCCTGCGGCGGAGTGCCACCCCCCGCGCTTCGCGCGACCCTCGCCCGTGTGGGCAGGGGTTGTTTTGTTTTCTCTGGGTCGCTCACCCCGATTTCATCGGGGTTCGCTCGCCATTTCTTGCCGGACGCCATCCATGGCGTCCCATAGCGAACGTGAAGCTGCTGCGTGTGGCCGCTCCCGGACTCTTCCCCTTGCCGTGCAGGGGGAAGTCGGTCGAGGCTTGCCGAGACCGGATGGAGGTGCTTTCTTCTTGCCCGCCAAGCGAGACGAAGCCTCCACCCTGCTCGCCCCGATCGGAATCGGGACTCGCACCCCTCCCCCGCACCGCAGGGAAGGGATTCCGGAGCGGCCCGGACCCGCCGGCCGCCTCTAGACGCCCGGAGTCTTTACGCCCGGACGCGCCTCGGTCTCCACCTCGATCCCCTCCGCCTTGCCGTTCGGGTTGAGTTCGGCCTCCTCGCGCCGCCGCTTCTTACGCCGCATCAAGGATTCGGAGATGTCGTCGAACACCGTGTACGAGCAGGGGATGACGAACAGAGTCAGCATCGTGGATAGAGCGATACCGCCGATGATCGAGATGCCCAGCGTCTCGCGGAACTCGGAGCCGCGTCCGATCGCGAGCGCGACGGGCAGCATGCCGAGCACCAGGGCGCTCGTGGTCATCATGATCGGGCGCAGGCGCACGGGCCCCGCTTCGACAAGAGCGTCATGGCGGTTGCGGCCGCGGCCTCGAAGCGTGTTCGTATAGTCGACGAGCAAGATCGCGTTCTTGCCCACCAGGCCGACAAGCGTAACGAGTCCGATAAAGCCGACGAGGCTGAGCGTCTTGTCGGTAATCACCAAGGCAAGCAGCGCGCCCACCATGGCTTGGGGCTGGGCGAGCTGGATGACGAACGGATACAGGAAGTTATCGAAGAGCGAGGCGAGCAGCATGTACACCAGGATCGGCCCCATCATGAACGCGAGCAGCATGTAGGGCATTTCCCGCGCCTGGGCGTCGGCCTGCCCCAGCGGTCTGACGTTGACTCCGGCAGGCACGAGGTTGCCCGTCTTAAGCCAGTCGTTGATCTGCTGCTGCACCGAGCCCGCCGCATAGCCGGGAAGGAGGTCGGCGGTCACTCTGATCTCCTCTTGGCGGGCTCTGCGTTCGATCTTATCGAGCGCGGGCGCCTCGCGAAGCGGCGCGACGCTGGATAGAAACACGGGGTTTCCTTGATTGAACTTGAGCGGCACTTGCTGCACAAGGTCGGGATTGTCGCGATCCGTCCGGTCCATCATGACGCGGATCGGATATTCCCGCCCCGCCACCCGGAGCTTGGAGTCGTCGTTGCCTTGATAGAGCGTTCTCATTGCGGCGCCCACCTCGGCCACGCTGAGGCCGTTATCGGCGAGCAAGGTGCGGTCGGGCAGCGCCTGAAGTTCGGGCTTGCCTGGCTTGGAGCTGAGGTCTGGGTTGATGACGCCCTTGATCGCGCCTTCGCGGAGGCGCTGGCGAATGTTCGTCACCGTCCGCACGAGCAGGTCGCGGTCCTCGGAGGCAAAGCCGATCTGGATGGCGGCGCCAAAGCCGAACGAGTCGTTGGTGCTCACCTTGAGAAAGGCGCCCGGGATCGACCCTACGAGAACCATCACATCGGAAGCGACTGCCTCGGCCGGCCGGGTGCGCATCTTTTCGCCTGGCTTGACGCCCTTGACTTTGTCCATTGGCGCCGCCTTGTCGTTGAGGGTGAGCAGAACCTGGGCATAGTTGGAGCCGGTGGCGCTGCCGCCGCCAAAGCCGCCGCTGCCCTGGGTGCCGACGTTCGAGGTCATGTACTTGATGTCGGGCTGGCTGCGCACCCGATCCTCGATCTGGCTGACCACCGCTTGGGTGGTCTTGAGATTCGTGCCGGGCGGCAGTTCGACCGTGACGCTGACCGCGCCCGAGTCGGTGGCAGGGAGGAACGCGAACTTGAACACCGCTTCCTTCTTGTACTGGCCGAAGGCGTAGCCGGCCAGGGCGGCCGCCGGGAAGATCATCCCGAACAGAGCGCCGTAGAGGATCAGCCGCGGATTGACGTGGCCGCGGATCACGTTGACCACGAACACCACGAAGCCGATAAACACCGACATGAAAACGAGGCCGATCGCGCCCTTGAACGCTTCGCCGACGGTGGGCTTGAAACCGCCGCCGATGAACGTGAAAACGGCCACGAGCGTGATGTTGCCAAGGATGAACACGAACCAGCGATGGTTCAACCCCCACTCGAGGCCCCGGCGATAGGCCGATTCGAACGCGGACCAGCGGTGCTCGAACCAGATCGCGAAACGCCCGGTCGGGTGCTCCATGTCTTCGCCCTCGCGGTACCAGCGCGAGGCGAGCAGCGGGGTGAGCGTAAAGGAAACGAACAGAGAGAACAGGGTCGCGCATACAAAGCCGAGCGCGAGCGGCTTGAAGAACTGCCCGACGATGCCCCCCATGAACGCGATGGGGAGGAACACGACGACGTCCGCCATCGTGATCGCGATCGCGGCAAGGCCAATCTCCGACCGCCCGTTCAGAGCCGCATCGAACGGCTTCTCGCCCTTCTTGAGGTGGCGATAGATGTTTTCGAGCACGACGATGGCGTCGTCCACCAGCACGCCGATGGCGAGCGAGAGCGACAGCATCGACATGTTGTTGATCGTGAAGCCCATCAGCTTCAGGGCGACGAACGTGGCAAAAATGGACGTCGGGATGGCGAGGCCGACGATCAACGTGCCCCGGAAGTTGTGGAGGAAAACGTACACGATCACCGCGACGAGGAAGATGCCGAACATGAGCGCCACGTTCAGGTCGCCGAGCGAGTCGCGAATGTTCTTGGCCGCCTCCAAGGTCTTGGTGATGTGCAAACCCTGGGCCCTGTACTCCTGCTCGATGGCGCGGATCGCGCCATCGGCCGCGTTGGTGATCTCCACCGCGTTACCCTCGCGAGCCTTGGAGATTATCAGCAGGATGCTGTCCTTGCCGTCCAGCCGCGAATAGCTGGTGCGTTCCGCCGCCGTGTCTTGAACGTCTGCTACGTCGCCGAGCCGGATGAGCTGGCCTTTGCCGCCAAACGACTTGGGATCGGAAACAGTGAAGGCCATGTTGCGGATGTCGTCCACCGTCTTGAATTCACCTAGTACGCGAACCGAATACTCCTGCGCGCCCGAGAGCAAGCGCCCGCTGGGGGCGTTGAGGTTCGCCGCCTGAATCGCGCGCTGGACGTCGTTGATGCCGACGCCGAGGGCAAGCAGCCGATCCTTCTTGATGCGAACCTGGATTTCACGCTGGTCGCCGCCGATCACGTCCGCCGCGGCGACGCCGCCGATCTGACCGAACCGGTCCTTAAGCTTCTGATCGATGAGATCGCGCAGATCGCGGCTGCTCATCGTTTGGCTGCTGAACGAAAGGAACAGCACCGGCTGTGAGGTCGTGTCGAACTTGCTAACCTCGGGTTTTAGGGCGTCCTTGGGCAGATCCCCCGTTATCGCGTCCACCTTCGAGCGCACATCGCTCAGAGCGGTATCGACGTTGATCCCAATGTCGAAGTTGGCGACGACGGTCGAAACCCCTTCGCGCGACGTGCTTGTGACCTCGCGGATGCCGTTTACGCCGCTGATCGACTCTTCGATCTTGCGGGAGACCAGATTGTTGATCTCCTCAGGTCCGGCGCCCGGATACACGGTGGAAACCGTCACGACGCCGAAGGTGACTTCGGGGTTCTGCTCCAGACGCATGCTGAAGTAGGAGAGCGTTCCAAGCAGGAACGCCGCCGCCATCAGCATGAAGATGAAGACCGGCCGAGTCAGAGCGGTGCGCGTTAAACCCATGTCATCCTCCGAGAGCAGGCGATGGCCAGATCACGACCGCCGTCGTCTTTGACTTCTCCACCTTGATCGGCGATCCGTCCACCAGGGCTTCCTGTCCTTGCACGATCACGCTCTGACCGGCTTGCAGGCCCTCGACCTGCACGACGTCCTGATGGCGAATGCCCAGAGTGACCTTCACCGATTTGGCGGTCGCGCCGTCGGCAATGAACACCACGTCGTCTTCCCCTCGCTTGGCAAGGGCGGAGACGGGGACGACGAGGGCGTCGGAAATCGTGCGCATGTGCACCGACGCACGGGCGAACATGCCCGGCATGACGCCTTCGAGCGAGCCTCCAAGCTGAACGCGCAGCTTGAACAGCCGCCCCACTTCCTGGCCCAGCGGATCGATCGCGGCGACCGAGCCGCGAACCCTGAGATTGCCCGCGCCCTCGATTACCACGTCGACCTGGGAGCCGAGCTTGATCTTCGAGATGCTGCTTTCCGGCACCTGCCCCTCCATGTAGGCGCCTTGTCCGCCCACCACCCGGACGACCGTTTGACCGGGCACGGCGGTGACGCCCAGCTGCGCCGGTTTGCCGCTGATCTTGCCCGCGAACGGGGCGCGCATTTGCGTGTCTTCGACTAGCTGGCGGGCCATGTTCACCTGGGCTTGCGCCGATGTGACCGCGGCTTGAGCCGACTGCACCTGGTCGCCATAGAGCACGTCCAGCGACTTCTGAGCCCTAGCCGTGCGGAGGTTCTCCTCGGCCGAGTGAACCGCCTCTTGGGCGATGGAAAGGTCTTCCGGCCGAGCGCCCGTCTGCACCATCAATTGCTGCTGGAGCGCGCCGTTGTATGCGGTCAGCGCTGAGTCATAGGTTGTCTGCGCTTGATCGAGGCGCTGGCGGGGCACCGCTCCTTGAGCGTACAGGGCCTGAGTTCGATCGAGGTCGCGTCGCGCGGTCTCCATGTTCGATTTGGCGGATCGGACGTTCCAGTCGGCTTGCTCGCGCTCTTCCGCGCGGCCGCCCGCCTTGGCCTTCGCCAAGCTCGACTTTGCCGATCGGAGTTGCGCTTCGGCTGCGGCAACCGCCGCTGAGGACTTCGATGGGCCGATCGCCGCGTTCGATTTAGCCTGCGACAGAGCCGATCGGGCGGACGTGAGGCCCGCATACGCGGAGCTTAGCTGGGCGTTGGCGGAGGTGGCGTCTTGGGCGGCAAGCAACTGGCCCGCCGCCACCCGGTCGCCGTCCCTGACGTAGACGCCGACGAGCCGTCCCGATTGCTTCGCGCCCACTTGGCTGTCTTGAGTCGTGGTGACCTGGCCCGTTATTTCCATCGTCTCGTCGATGGGTTGGGTGCGAGCCGTCATCACGAGCACCGACTTTGTCGGATCGGAAAGCATCTGCTGGGTCTTCTTCGCGCGCTCTTGCGCCCCCCGGTCCACGCATCCCGCCGCCACCAGCGCCAACAGGCTCATCGTCAAAAGCAAACCACGGTTCATCTAGTTACCCCTGCCACGGCTTTGAGAGCCGCACCCACGTCGTCCACGCCGATCGCTCGTTGCAGATCGGCGTAAGCCGCCAAATAGTCGTATCGCGTCGTCACGAATTGCGTTCGGGCGCGTGTGAGGTCGGTCTGGGCGTCGAGCACTTCCAGCAAGATGCCCTCGCCCGCATCGCGACGCACGCCTGCCAGTCGGAATGCCTCTTCCGCGAGCTCGACCTGGCGCTTGGCCGTCTCCAGCCGCGCCGCCGCGTTGGCGAGATTCGTCGTCGCCTGCCGAACCTCGAGTGAAATCCCTAACGCCAATTGCTCGGTCTGAATACGAAGAGCTTCCTCGTCCTGACGGTCCTGCTTAACCCTCGCCCTCGTCACCCCCGAATCGAAAATCGGCCAAGTGAGAGTCAGCGCGGTGGTGGTCAGCGAGGGCCGCGTACCCGAAAGCGGGTCGATCTGACGGCTAACCACGCTGCTAAGGTTGAGCGAGGGCTGCAGGCCCCTCTCTTCTGCCCGGGTCACCGCGTGCAACGCGACCGCAGTTGCGCGGAGGGCGTCCAGGTCCGGCCGCAGCCGTTGCGCCGCCTCGAAGAGCCGCGCGTCGTCGGTCGGCGCCAGACTCGAGCGGTCGGCGACGGGCGCAAGATCGACAGGCGTCTCAACCGGCAGGGCAAGCTGATTGTTGAAGGACTTCTTGGAAATATCGAGCGCATTCGCCGCAGCCAGGCGATCGGACTCGGCCTGGGTGGCCTGCACGTCTGCCCTAAGCACGTCAACTTTGGCGAGGCTGCCCGCCTCGAATTGGGCCTTCGTGTTCGCAAGCCGCAGATCGGCGCCCGTCTTTGAGGCGATCGCCACATCGAGCAGTTCCTTCGATTGCAGTACGCGGTAGAAAGCCTTGCGCACATCGCGGCGAAGGTCGTTCTTGGCCGATTGAACGGCGAGTTCGGAGGCGTCTTCCGCCGACTTGGCGGCGTGGATTGCCAGGCCGAGATTGCCCGAGATATCGAGCGGCAAGCTCGCGGTGGCATTGACCGACTTCTCAGTTCGGGGCACCACCACCTTTGGCGGATCGCCGGCGCTCGTCGGCTGGTCGAACTGCAGGTAGGTTCCGCCAAGCGTGACCCGCGGACCGATCGAGCCCTTGGCCTCCTGAACCCTTTGATGCGTCTTCTCTTGCAACGATCGCGCGGTGCGAACGCCAAAGCCGCGAGCCATAGCTACCGAGATCGCCTCGTCGATGGTCATCGGTTTGTCTGAGCCCTGAAAC
>JACOSL010000014.1 GCA_016179045.1 Fimbriimonas ginsengisoli
CCCTCTAAAGGGGACGTGAAGACACTTGTTGCATGGCTGTCGTCAGCTCGTGCCGTGAGGTGTACGGTTAAGTCCGCCAACGAGCGCAACCCTTGTCTTGTGTTACCAGCACGAAAGGTGGGGACTCACAAGAGACCGCCGGTGTAAGCCGGAGGAAGGTGTGGATGACGTCAAGTCAGCATGGCTCTTACGCCTGGGGCTACACACATGCTACAATGGGCGCAACAAAGGGCAGCAATACCGCGAGGTGGAGCCAATCCCAAAAATACGTCCTCAGTTCAGATTGCAGTCTGCAACTCGACTGCATGAAGGCGGAATCGCTAGTAAACGCAGGTCAGCTATACTGCGTTGAATACGTTCCCGGGTCTTGTACACACCGCCCGTCAAGTCACCTGAATTGTCTTCACCCGAAGTCCGTGGCCCAACCGCAAGGAGGGAGCGGTCGAAGGTGAGGGGGGTAAGGGGGACTAAGTCGTAACAAGGTACCCGTACCGGAAGGTGTGGGTGGATCACCTCCTTAAAAGGATAAGCACTCGGATCTGCACGGCAGAGCCGACATATCCAAGGTTGATGTTCTTGCGACTCGCGCGTCTCTATCGAGCTTTTAAGCGGCCCAGCCGGTCTCCGGCTGGGCCTTGTTCGTTTTTCTTACCAGTAGGGCGAGTATTCGAAGTAAAGCTCGAGGTCGTTCTGCTTTGTCGGCTTGAGGTTGTTCGTCTCGAACACCAACGTACGACCCGCTACGGTCGGCTTTGGCAGCCCCGAGTAGACGACAACGGCCCGATCCAGGATTGGCCAGTAGGGATAGTTGAAAGCGTTCTGACCCAATTCTTTCTCGGACATCACCCTGAGCTGGCCTGGCATGTGCTTCCTGTCGAATTTCACCGTGATGCGCACGCTGCCGATCGGCCCTTTCCAAGTCGCACCCGTGTGAAGGATATACTCGAACTGCTTCAGATAGCAGTATGGCTCCCGCTCAGGCGGGTCGTATTCCGAAGCTATTGCGCTGACCCCACCGCTCATGCGATGGTGGTAGCGGTCAACGACCGTATGGCGCTGACCAGCCTCGAAATGCACCCACTTTGTGTGGAAGCACGCAAAGTGCGTGGTCGTAGCTTCAATCTTGGTACGGACTGATCTCCCGTCTACTGTCGTGCGGAAGCCCTCCAAGCCGTGGTAGACCCTACTGCGGCCGCTTGAGTCCATAGAATAGTTGTCCGGTGGAGGTGTTTCATCCGGAAAGCCCATCCGGACGGTGCAAGCCGGACCTTCGTTACGAAACACGAATCGGCATGTGACGTCGACTCCGTGGTCCGAGATCTTCGCGTCGATGTCCTCGGAAACCATACGGACCGTAGCCGTGCCGTTCGTCTGAAGCCTCGGCGCGCCGCCTGAAACCAGAAACCCGTCGTCGAAAGTCGCCGCCAGCATCGCCACGAGGGGCGCAAGGCAGATCATGATCCTTTGGGCGCTCTATGCGCCCGCAGCACCTTGCGCCGATGAAAATCGAAGCTTAGCTGGAGATCATCCTCTGCATTGGGCTTGAAGTTGGTCAGCCGGAAAATCAAGCGGTTGCCGCGAACGACTGGCTTGGAGGCGCCAACATATCGAACTCCCGCAAATCCGAGTCGAGCAAGTCGCTTGTCTTCGTCGGTGACCCTGTCATCCTTGATGCGCCAGTGGGGCATAGGATGCGGCCAATGGTGGAAGCGACATACGATCACCGATTCGCTGATCGGGCCCTTCCAGGTGGCACCCGTCCGCAGTATGTAACTGACGAACCGCTGGTCGTACCCTGGAAAGTCAAACGCTTCGAAGCGGTCGACGCGCCGCACGTAGCGATCCTCGACCAGCCGAGTCTGCCAGGCCCCGAAGTGCACGTGCTTCGTGTGAAAAGCGCCCATGTCAGCGGCTTCGATTTTCGTACTCACCTCCGTCCCATCGACGAATGCGCGAAAATTCCTCAGACCGAACTCAAGCACCGGAGGCGGCTTCTGGCCGTTCGCTCGGGCTTCACGAACCAGCTCCTGGTATCTGCTCGGCAACGCGTAGCCCTCGTCCGGGAATCCCATGACGACGTCACAAGCCTTCCCCTCGTTGCGAAACACATACCGGCATCTCACGTTCGCCGTCTTGCTCGAGATGTCGAGTGTGACGCGCTCGCGCACCATCCGGACGGTTGGGTGCTCGCCTTGCATGAGGCGCGGCCGGCCGCCGAAGTAATCCAGCCCTGCGCTGTTGAGCGCGATGCTCGCAACCACCAGCCCCAGCACGTCCACTAACAATCTGACGACCTTGCATTCACGAGGGTACTCGCATGGGACCCAGCGTCACAGTCTGGCGCTAAACTTCTCCCATGATCTCCGCGCTCCACGGCGTCTGGTGCCAAGTCGCCGACATGGATCGCGCCACCGCCTTCTACCGCGACGTGCTCGGCCTCGAGCCCAGCTACGCGAGCAAGGACTGGACCGAATTCAACCTCGGCGCCGACAGGATCGCCCTCCACTCCACCCTCCGCGGCTTCGCCCCGCCCCACGGCGAGTACGGCAAGGGCTGGTTCGTGGGCCTGCGCACCGACGACCTGCGCGCCCTGCGGGCGCGTTTGGAACAAGCAGGCGTGACCATCCACGGCGACTACCACGACATCCCGGGTGGCGTCATCCTCGATTTCTCCGACCCCGACGGCAACACCCTCGAGGCGATCCAGCTTGGCGTCGCCGCGGCCGAGTTGAAGGGCTGAGGGAGATCGGCCGGGCTTTGCGATGGCATTGCAGTTGCTTTGCGGTGGCTGTGCATGGCTTTCGGAGAAATCCTACGCTTGCCATGCACACGCAGGTCGGGGCGAACGCTCCAGCAAGCGGAAGCCTCCACCCGGTCCGATTTCGCAAGCTCAGTCGGACCACCCTCCCCCGCCCCGCAGGGAAGGGATGGATCGAGGCATCGCAATTGCCCAGGTCGGCTGGTGGTGCCCTGGGGCAATCGAGCATGCAAGCGTAAGCCTCCACTCGGTCCGACTTCGCGAGTCTCAGTCGGACCACCCTCCCCCGCACCGCAGGGAAGGATAGCTTGAAGCCCTACGTCTTCAAATCATCACCCGGGGCATCATGGATGGGTGTGGCAGGTCCCCGTTCGAGGACGCCATGGATGGCGCCCGACCAAGAGAGGTGAGCGAGACCCGGGACGGGGCGAGCGAACCAATAAGAAGAAGCCCCGCCGGTGCCTCACGGCGGGGGCCGGTGAGGCACGAACCGGGGGGTGGTCCTCCGCCCAAGGCGGAGGTATCCAACGAGCGATGTCGGCTGAAGTATTTCGCGAAGGAGACGTTAGCCTCGGTACGTCGCGCACCGAGGCATGAACAGACGGGCACGACGGAGCGTGCCTCCCAGCCGTGGCGAGTCTGGAGCGGGTGGCGGGAATCGAACCCGCGTGGCCAGCTTGGAAGGCTGGAGCTTTACCATTAAGCTACACCCGCGGTAGGGCGGCGTCGAGTGTACCTAGAGTCAAACCGAGGCGAGCCCGCCATCGTTCGAGCATCGTTCGACGACTCCCTAACGCGCGTCGGGGCGTATGATCGGCACCCTCAAAAGGACGCCAAGGATGGCGTCCCACACCAAACGGCGAGCGAGGGCCCGGAGGGCACGAGCGACCCGAAGAAAATAGCATCACCCCTGCCTCACGGCGGGGGTCGCTGAGGTTGCCGAAGCGAGGGGTGGCGCTCCGCCAAAGGCGGAGGTAGCGGCTTGGATTCGAGCCGTCCCGATGACCGTCACAGGCTCAGCGCGCGGCAAACAGCGTCCACGGCTGCCCGGGCAGATCGCCCAGGAACGGCTTCTGCCACCCGAACTCGGGATGCGTCTTCAAAAACGGCGCCGCATAAAACGGCTCCCCGCACGGATGCCCCATCCGCGCCCAGAAGCTCATATTGCGCGCAAGCGCGGTGGTAACCACCTTGGCCTGCGCAGCGCCCGCCGGCGCCGCGCCCGCGTAGGGCCATGCGGGCTGCAGGAAGCCCGGTCTGGTCTCCACCTCCAGATGCCCGCAGATCGTCGAGCCGCACGCGCCGTCGATGCCCCGGACCTCGTCGTGGTGGTCAGCCAGCAGCGTCTTGCCGAGCTCGGCGTCCACCTTGCCCTTCGTCTGCTCCATCAGCTTGGCCCAGCGCACCTTCCGGTCGGTGCAGCAGTTGGAGCCCTTCGTGGGGTCGCCGTCGCAGTCCTCCGCGATCAGCTTCGGGTCTTCGGGATAGTTTGACCCGTAGTAAGCGCCGTCGGTCGACCTGCGAAAGATCACGTTCTTGAGCCCCATCTCGAGCTTGCCGATCTCGCCCGTCTTCGTGTCGGCCGCCAGCCAGGTGTTGGCGTAGCCACCGTTGTTGCCGCTCGTCATGATGCGCGCGAAGTCGTCCAGGCTGTTGCTGTACTGCACCGCCTTGCGCGCCCGCATGAATTCGGGCAGACCGTTCTCGTCGAACCCCCGTGCCGCCGCGATCGTGGTCTCGGTCACGAGAATGCCGGCCGAGTTCACCGCGAAATCGTCGCCCGAGTGGATGAAGCCGGGCATCGCATCCATCAGGATCCGGTTGCCGTGGCGCGGATGGATGTCGAGGATGACGTTCCAGTGCTCGCCGATCACATAGTCGATCCAGGCGTTGTGGCCCATCACCACCTGGCCGTCGGCGGTCTGGCTGCCCGTCGCCACGAACGCGGAGCAGTAGGCCGGGGCGCGGCTCACGACTGCCGTCTTCTTCTCCCGAGCCTGGACGACCGGCACGTAATACCAAGCCAACTCTATCCAGGCGTTGTGGGCGATCATGTCGCCCAGGTCATAGGAATATCCCTTCGACTTAAGCCCGTCCGAGAGGCCCTGCAACTCGTCCCTCGTCTCTCGATCGAGCTTCGGCAAGAACAGTTTCAGGCTGGCCTCGCGGTAGAAGGCCCAGTCCTTGCCCGTGCTTTCCTTCAGATAGACCCGAATCATCTTGTTCATCGAATCGATCTCGGGCGCGATGGCGCTGCCGTGCTGGAAGCCGATATCGTGGGGCGAGCCCTCCAGCCGCACGTACACCCATCCCGCCCGATCCTCTCTCTGGCCCCCAAAAGAGCTGGTCGGCGAGCAGCCGATGGCGGCGGCGAGAGAAGCGGCGAGTCCAAGCAAAATCGCGGAAAGCAAACGCATCATGAGACCTCCCGATTGAAGGACCTGGCGGCCCCCGGAGAATTATAGTGCCGAGCGGCTACCGAGGCACGATCTGGGCGTCGATCAGCCCCTTCAAGACCCCGTCAGGCGTCAGGCCCTCCACCTCGGCCTCCGGCCGAAGCAGGACGCGATGCCGCAGCACCGGCAAGCCTAGCTCCTTCACGTCGTCCGGGATCACGTAATCCCGCCCGCGCAGCGCCGCCACCGCCTTGCCGCAGTTCAGCAACGCGATCCCCGCCCTCGGCGAGGCGCCCACGAGCAGGTCGTTCGATTCGCGCGTCGAGTGCACCAGCGCATAGATGTAGTCGAAGATCTTGTCCTCGATCGTCACCCGCGAGACCTCTTGGCGCAAGGCATCGAGCGCGGGGCCATCTAGCACCGCCTGGATTCCCGCATCGTCCAACCTCTGGGGCCGGAAGCCGCCGTGATGAAGCCGCAGCACCGAAAGCTCCTCCTCCTTCGCCGGGTAGTCCACCACCACCTTGAGCAGAAACCGGTCGTGCTGCGCTTCCGGCAAGGGGTAAGTGCCCTCGAAGTCGATCGGGTTTTGGGTGGCAAACACCAGAAATGGCGGCGGCAACGGGTTCGGCACGCCGTCGATCGTCGCCTTGCGTTCTTCCATTGCTTCGAGCAGCGCCGCCTGCGTCTTGGGCGGAGTGCGGTTGATTTCGTCCGCGAGCAGGATGCTGACGAAGATCGGCCCCTTTCGCAAGATGAAATCCGCCGTCTTCGGGTCGAAAACGCTCGTGCCGATCACGTCGCTCGGCATCAGGTCGGGGGTGAACTGGATGCGGCCGTACTCGAGGCCGATCGCCCGTGCCAGCGTGCGCACGATGAGCGTCTTGGCGATGCCGGGCACGCCTTCGAGCAGCACATGGCCGTCCGCGAGCACCGCCACCATCGCCTGCTCCACCACGCGGTCTTGGCCGACGATCGCCTTGGCGATCTCCTGGCGGATGGCTTGTCCTGCGCTCTCGACGTTCATCTTGGTCAGGCGGATCGTACCCCCGCGTACCTGCCCGTTGCGTGGCGGGCTCTCGGCCCGTCAAGATCGAAGGGCGATGCTCTCCTTGCTCTTACTCGCCCTTGCCGCTCCTCAAGGCAACGCCCCTCCGCCACCCAAGCCCGAGCGCGTGCTCGCCAAGGTGGGTTCGGAGGCGATACGCGCCTCCGACGTCGAGGCATACCTCTGGGATTGGCGCGGCTACGAGGCCCTGCAAGACCTGATCTCGTTCCGGCTGGTCGAGCGAGAGGCCAAGCGGGCGGGCGTGTCGGTGTCCCGCCAAGAGACTCTCGATGCCCTGCAACAGCAGGTGACCGCACTGCAGTCCAGCCTGCCAAAAGGGAAGAGCCTGGAGGACACCATGCGCCAGCAGGGCTTCCCCCGCTCCCGGTTGTTCCTTCGCATCCGCTCCGAGCAGCTTCTCGATCGGCTCGTTCTCCACGATCTGAAGCCTTCCGAGTTCGCCAAGGTCTCGACCCTGATCTTCCGCGCCGCATCCGAGCAAACGAGCGTTCTCGCCGCCGCCATCCGGCAGGCCGACGAGGCCTATGCCGACCTCGCCAAGGGCGAAGCCTGGCACGACGTGCTCGCGACCGCCACGACGGACAAGCACATCCTGAGCACCGACGGGCTGGTTGGTTGGCGAGAGATTTCCGCTTTCCCGCCCACCGTCGCCGAAGAAATGAAGAAGCTCAAGCCCGGCCAGACCACCCACCCAGCTCAGACCAAGAACGGCATTCAAATCTTTCGGCTCGAGGCCACCGGCGACGGCGCCTCGGCCAAGGACGCGGAGGAGCTTCGACAGACCTACCTCTCCGCCAAACGGCCCGAATTTCTCGCCAAGCTGCGCCAGGCCGTGAAGATCGAACGCTTCTATCCCCCCGCAAAATAGCCGGGAAAACGGCAAATCTTGGGTGTATAATCGTTTCAAGGAGTCACCACGGACTTAGGTGGAAACGGAGGTCGGAGCACGGACGCTCCCTCCCTTAACCCTCTCCTTGCCCCACGTTAACTCTGCCCGGTTGTTTGGCTGAGTCGCGCCCGCCAGGTCCATGTGCTACAACCAGGCCGTGCAAGGGCCCAACCGGTTCCAAAGAACACGCGAGGATCACAGCCGCGAGATCGCCGAAGACTACGTCGAGATGATCGACGCGCTCATCGCCGAGAAGGGCGAGGCGCGCACCGTCGATCTCGCCGACCGGCTTGGCGTCAGCCACGTCACCGTCTCGAAAACGATGCGCCGCCTCAAACGCGAGCGTCTGGTCGAGGCCGAACCCTACCGCGCCATCTTCCTCACCGAATCCGGGCTGAAGCTCGCCGCCGCCGCCCGCGAGCGCCACCGCCTCGTCGTAGACTTCCTCCTCGCCCTTGGCGTGGCTCCCGACTCGGCTGAATCGGACGCCGAAGGCATCGAGCACCATGTGAGCCGCGATACGCTCCGGGCGATGGAGGCCTTTCTACAAGCAAGAAAAACTCCTGGGTTATAGCTGGTATAATTGCTAGGAAGTGAGGGCTTTACGTCGATTGGTGTACCCCTTGCGGCTTAACATCTACGATAATGGAGTGCGCGCCGGGATCGGCGTAGGTGGGAGTGCCGCCTCTGATCCGCATCGGCGCAAGAGTGAAGAGTTATGTTTGGGTCCATCCAGTCGAATTGGTCTCTGCGAGCGGCAATCGCCCTGTCTGCCTTGGCCGGCGGTCAGTACGCGCTCGCCCAAATGCCCCGCTACGCCTTCCTCCAGAGCCCAGTAGGCAACACCACAGAGCTGGTCGGCCAAGTGAAGTCTGTTCCCATCGTGATGGACCGCTACGAGCGCCACTTCGCCATGACCCAGGGCCAAGTGGTCGCCTACCTCCTCACTCTGAAGCCCGCGCGGCTTCACGAAGAGGCTGGGTACACGATTTACAGCGCCCCCGATAGCGGCGAACTCAAGATGCGACTTATGCACCTTCGCAAGGGCGAGCGTGTGTTCGTTGACAAGAAGGACCAGCCTGTCCTTCGGCTGAACTGCGGCAACCCGATGACCCTCGGGCCCGTTAGCCCGCTCATGACCGGCCGAGCCGAGCCGCCCGCCGAAGGCACTTCGAGCGACTACGAAAGCATGGCCAACGTCGTGCCCGCCGAAGGCGACAACACGATCGTCGCCGCGAATCCGCCCACCGTTTCGCCCGTGCCCAGCTTGCCGCCCCCCGTCACCGTGACATCGCCACAACCGATCTTGCCGCCCTCGAATGCCTCGCCTCTGGCGATCATCCCCGTGCTCGGCCTCATCGGCCTCGGCGGCCACGGCGGCTCCAACAGACCGGTGCCCGAACCGGCCACGATGATCGCGCTTGGCGTCGGCGCCGCCGCCCTCATCGCCCGTCGCCGCAAGCTCGGCTAAATCTCGAGCACGGAAACGAGAACCAGCGGCCGCAAGGACGCCTTCTTCTGCACGAAGCGCCGGACAACGTCCGCCGCTTCGTGCCGCACCCGTCCAAGATCGCTCAGTTCTTCGCGACTGAGCCCGTCGAGGGCCTCGACCAGCGCTTCGAAGACTAGATCGGACAATCCGTCGGGCCCGTGAACCCCCTTTGCCTGAACGACGGGATCGCCCACCAACTCGCCCTTCTCGGGATCGATCGCAACCGTCACCACCAAGATGCCGTCCCTCGCCACGTTCGAGCGGTCGCGCAGCACTTCGTCCGTAACGCCCGGCGTGCCGCTCGAATCCACAAGCACCCGTCCGCACGGCTCCTGCTCGCCCAGATACGCCTTCGTTTCCTCCAGGCACAGCGGCACCCCGTCGGTAAGGGTAAAGAGCCGGTGCTCCGGGTAGCCCATCTCTAACGCCATCTGGTTATAAACATGCTGGTGCCGAGGCTCGCCGTGCACCGGCGCCACATAGAAGGGCCGCGTCAGGTTGATCATCATCTTCAGCTCTTCCTGGTAGGCGTGACCACTCACGTGTATGGGGGTCGGCGCGTCGTAGATCACCTTGCAGCCCTGCTTGAAAAGCCGGTTGATCGTGCGCCAGATCGCCGCCTCGTTGCCGGGAATGGGCCGAGCCGAATAAAGCAGGGTGTCGCCTTCCTTGATCTGCAGCCGCCCGTATTCGCCCTTCGACATTTGCACGAGCGCGCTCATCGGCTCCCCTTGGCTGCCCGTGGTTAGGATCGCAAGCTTGGAATCGGAATACAGCGACATCTCATCGAGCTTGACCAGCGTCGATTTGGGCACAATGAGGTAGCCGAGCCGCGAGCAAATTTCGAGGTTTTGCTCCATCCGCCGTCCAACCACCGCCACCTTCCTTCCCGTCTCCGCCGCCGCCGTGAAGAATTGTTGAATCCGGTGGATGTTGCTGGCGAAGGTCGTAAGCAGGACGCGGCCTTCCGCATCGTTCATCGTCTGCTTCAGCCCATCGGCGACCGCCCGCTCGCTCGGGCCCCACCCGGGCCGGTCCACGTTGGTCGAATCGCTCAGCAGCAGTACAACACCCTCGCGCGCCAGTTCCCCAAAGCGGGTTATGTTGGTGAGCTTGTTATCGACCGGCGTGAAGTCGAACTTGAAGTCCCCGGTGAACAGCACGATTCCGTGCTCGGTGCGCACCGCCATCGAGCACGATTCGGGAATCGAGTGGGTGACGCGGATTGGTTCGACGCTGAGCGAGCCCGCCTGAAGGATATCGCCCGCCTCGAACGTGCGCAGGTCGAGCTCCTTGATCGGCAGCTTCTCCTCCAGCTTGTTGCGAATCAGCGCGTGGGTGAATTCGCTCGCGAACACCGGCACCCGGATCTGGCGCAGCAAGTACGGGAGCGATCCCACGTGGTCCTCATGGGCGTGGGTGAGGAACACGCCGCGAATCTTGTCCTTGTGCTCGACGAGGTAGGTGAAATCGGGGATCACGATGTCGATCCCGAACATCTCCTCGGTCGGGAACGAGAGCCCGCAATCGATCACGACGATATCGTCGCCTTGTCGAACGACCGTGCAGTTCTTGCCGATCTCCCCCACGCCCCCGAGGGGCACAATCTGAACGGTCGTCATGCCAGGCGAGAGGGTACCAGCCAGGGGCGATGTCAAACTTGTGGGGTGGGCGAGCGAATCCGGGCCGTGCTGTTCGATTTCGACGGCCTGATCCTCGATACGGAAACCCCCGACGTGCGCGCCTGGCAGACCGTATTCGAGCGCCACGGGCACGAATTCCCCGATTGGTGCTGGATTCAGATGATCGGACGAAGCCTGCACACGGTCGACATCCACCCGCTCGACCTTCTCGAGGAAATGGCGGGTGGGCCGATCGACCGCGAAGCGGTCATTGTCGAGCGCCGCAAGATTCGACGTTCCCTTATCGAGGATGAGAAACCGCTCCCCGGCGTATGCGCCCTCCTCGACCAGGTCGCCGAGGCGGGCTTGCGCGCCGCAATTGTTTCGAGTTCGGACCGCGCTTGGATCGAAGGGCACCTCTCTCGCGTTGGCTTGCTCGATCGCTTCGAGAGAATTATTTGCGGCTTCGAGGGACTGCCGTCCAAGCCCGACCCTGCGCTCTACAAGGCAGCCCTTGATCAAATGAATCTTAAGGCCGACGAGGCGATCGCACTCGAGGACTCGCCCAACGGCATCGCGGCAGCCACCGAGGCGGGCATCTACACCATCGCCATCCCCAACGGCCTCACCGCCCGCCTGCCGCTTGACCGCGCGCAAAGCGTCCTCGCGAGTCTAGAAGGCGTTGCCTTGGCCGAGCTCTATCCCGCCTAGCTTGGCCTGGCCCGCCTGGAGCCACTTCCGCTGTAGCTTTGTCCTTCCTGGAAGCCCTCAGCTGCCATGCACGACGGGCTGGCCCAACTCCGCCCTTTCCGGATTCGGTGCCAGGGAAGGCACGGCGAACGAAAAAGGTGAGCGAGCGCCCGGAGGGCGCGAGCGAGCCAAAGAAAATTAGACAACCCCTGCCACACGGCGGGCGTCGCTGAGGCGATTCAGCCGAAGCGGGGGGTGGCGCTCCGCCGTAAGGCGGAGGAATCACGCAAGCGGGCTTACCGAGACCGGGAGCGTGCCGAAGGCGAACCGCGGCGTGCTCACGAGCCGTCGCCTCCCATCGCCTTCGCGATAAGCGTGTGAAAGTGGTGCGTCCCGATCTCGCGCTTTGGCGAGAACCGACCTCGATCATAGAACCGAGATCGAACTCCCTTCTGCACGCACTCCACCACCGCCTCGTCCTCCCGCTCGACACGGTCCAGCCCCGCCCCCGCCCCTCTCGCCTGCCGCTCGGGCCTCCACACGAAACGGATGAACGAAACCCGCGTGAGAGCGGGTCCTTGAGGCCGAACGACGTTCACCGACAGCCCCCACGGATAAAAATTCAGCATCAGGTTCGGGAAGAACCAATAGTAGTAGGCCGCGATCTGCCTCCCGGCGTCTGGCGAACCAGGCGGCTGCTCGAAGCTGTCCTCGCCCGGCTTGGCCTCCGCCAGTTGCAGGTTGCCGTGGTCGAACAACTCGTAAGCGTAGGTCTCGTAGTCGATCGCCTGATTGAGGCCGGGGTGGATGAAGGGGATATGGAACGCCTCGAGGTAGTTGTCCACGTAGAGAGCCCAGTGCGCCTTCACCACATACTCGCGCGAGGCGGCCGGGTCGTGCCGAAACTCGCTCAGCGGAAGCCAGCCGAGCCGGTTCGTCGCCGGGCCGATCACATCCGCAAGAGGGGCCAACGGATTTAACGAACCAAACAAGAACGGCCCCCAGTTGTCGAGCGCCACTTGCGGCAGGTCGTCGGCCGCCGACGGGAAGCCGCAGACTCCTTCGAACTCGGGCATGGACTGAAACTTGCCATCCAACGCAAACCGCCGCCCATGATAGCGGCATCGCAAGAATCGCTCGTTGCCCGGCCCCTCCACCACCAAGTTGCCGCGGTGCGTGCACACGTTGCTCAAGAGCCGTAGCTGATCGTCCATCCCGCGCGACAGCAGGAGGGGCTCGTCCAAGCAACCCTCAAGCAAAGTGAAAGGAAACACCGCACCAGGTACCGACGCCATCTCTTGGTGCCCCAGGAAGTGCCAACTGCGCGCGAAGATGAGGTCCTTCGAAGCCTCGTAAAGCGCGGGATCGGTGTAGAAGCGCGATGGGATCGTCGAAGCCTCTTCGATCCGCGAGCACACGTCGATAGGCTCCATCGGTCCAGTTTAGCAGTCCACCGCCAATACGAGCGCCGGCGGTTAGTTCGGGTGAATCCAGCTAGTCAAATCGGTGCCCGTTAGCCTGGCGTAAGACGGCCGCGGGTTCTCCAGCATCTGAGTCTCGATGATCGGGATCAGCGATTGCAGGCGCTCGAGCGTGTCGGTCGTCTCTAGCAGCCGTTGCTTTTCCAGGTTCTCGATTGCGAGCAGGTTGGCGATCGTGAACGACAGGGCAACCGGATCGGGCGGGAACTCGACCCGCACCGAAAAGCCCTGTTGCTCGAATCGCCGCTGAACGAGCAACTGGCAATCCTCCCGCGCCTTGAAAAACAGGGCCTCGGATTCGGGCGTCTCGTCGATCTCCAGCTCGATCAGGGGTTCGACTCGTGCCACCAAATAGGGCCTGGACTCGTCGAGCTCACGCACCCGGAAGCGCCGCTCGCCCTGCACCTGGACGTCCATTTGCCCATCCTCGTAGGTGTGCACCGCCATAATGCGCACCGCGGTGCCGACCAGATACGGCTCCGACTGAACCTGATCCGAACCCGGCCGGATAAGCACGATGCCAAAGGGCCGGTCGTACTCCACGCAAGCCCGCACCATCTGTCGATGCCGCTCCTCGGACACGTGCATCTGGAGTTGGGCATACGGAAAGAGCACCGTGTTGAGGGGCAGGAGCGGCAGCTCTTCCAGTTCGTGAACCATCCCTTACCCATTATGACGACGCCCGGCGGCAACTCAAGCGATCATCTCCCGACAAGTGACAGGTTGCCGCCGAAGCCAACTGAGGGTAGAGTGTTATGTCGTGTCCGTCGAAGCTTCGCGTACCGTGAGCCACACCCAGCCGTCTCCCGATGACCCCCAGGCGCTCGCCGCGCAACTTGCCAAGGTTCAAGCCGACAAGCAAGAACTGGAGGAGCGCCTCAAGCAGCTTGAGGAGACCGCCCGCCGCCGCGTAAAGGAACTCGAAGAGCAGCTCAAGCAGCAGGAAGAGCGCTTCCGTATCTCCAACCTGCGTCCGGTCGAGGCCACCATCGACGTCGCGCCGATCAACGAAGCCGATGTCACTCTGAGGCGCCTGGTCCAGCGCATCGCGATGATCCTCCAGGCTGAGAAGATCGTGGTCATGTTCTTCGACCGAGAACGGGGCGAGCTCATGGGTATCCCGCCCGCTTACGGTGTGGATGAGGACCGTTTGGGCGTGTTTCGCGTTCGCGCCGCCCAGGGCATCTCGGGCGAAGTGTTCCGAAACGGCACGCCCGTGATCTTCCACGACGCCAACACAGACCCGCGCACGCAGAAGGACCCGTTCGGCCTCCTGCATGTTCAAAACGGCATCACCGTGCCCCTCGTGATCGAAAAGCGCGACGAGGAAAACCGGGTCACCGATCGTACCGCCATCGGCGTTCTCCATGCGTTCAACAAGCGGCATGGCGAAGACTTTAACGACGAAGATGTGCGCCTCCTCGAACGGATGGCGCGCAACGTCGGCTCGATCATCGCCAACCTCCAGCTTTACCGTGAAGTCGTAGAGGAGCGCGAGGAACTCCTCCAAACCTTTGAATCCCTCACCGCCGGCCTCATCCTCGTCTCGCCCGAAGGCAAGATCAGCCAGATGAACGGCTCGGCCCGCGCCATCTTCGGCGCCGACCTCGAGGCGATCGGCAAAGAGGCGAAGGACGTGCTCGCCCAAGAGGCGCTCGAAACCATGTTCGAGTCGACACTGCGTGGCGAGGAAGTCGCTAAGCTCGAATTCGTGGCTAAGACGCCCGGCCTCGACCGCATCTATGAGGTGCAGTCCGCCCTCGTCCGCAACGAAGAGGGCAAGAATCTCGGCGTGGTCGCGATCTTCAACGACATCACCGAAATCCGCAACATCGATCGGATGAAGAGCAGCTTCGTCGCGATGGCCTCCCACGAACTGCGTACTCCCCTGACCGCAGTCAAAGGCTTCGTGAGCACCCTGCTCATGGACGATGCTTTCAGCCCGGACGAGCGGCGCGAGTTCTACATGATCATCGATCAGGAGTGCGACCGCCTCACCCGCCTGATCAACGACCTTCTCAACACCGCGCGCATCGATTCCGGCGAAAGCCTGACCCCCGACTACAAGGAGGTCAACATCGGCGCCCTCATCGAAAAGTGCGTGATGATCCAAAAGCAGACGAGTTCGCGCCATCAGATCGAGCTGGACGTTCACGGCAAGCTGCCCCACATCGTGGGCGACGAGGACAAGCTCGACCAAGTTCTCACCAACCTGCTCAACAACGCGATCAAGTACTCGCCGAACGGTGGCCAGATCACCGTTCACGCCAAAGTCGACGGCGACATGATTCAAATCGGCGTGCAGGACCCGGGGCTTGGGATCCCGCCCGACCATCTAAGCAAGGTCTTTGAGAAGTTCCACCGCGTCGACAACCAAGACAACCGCAAGATTTACGGGACGGGCCTCGGGCTCTACCTGGTCAAGCACCTGATCGACCAAGTGCACCTCGGCAAGATTTGGGTCGAGTCCGAAGTGGGCGTCGGCTCAACGTTCTGGTTGAGAATCCCAATCAAACTCGACATCGAGAGAGCCAGAGAACTCAACCGCTAGCCCCTCCAGGCCCGGCGCTGCAACCGCATAGCCACTCAAAGCCATTGCAGAGCCATGCACGGCTCCGTCTACAGGTTGTCCAACGCAGCCGAGATCTTCGACATCGACGCCTTCGCGCTCCCGAACACCATCACGCAGTTGTCGGTGAGGAACAGTTCGTTCTCAACGCCCGCAAACCCGGGATTCATGCTCCGCTTGCTCACGATCACCGTCCGAGCCTTGTCCACATCCAGAATCGGCATCCCGTAGATCGGGCTCGATTTATCGTACCGGGCAGCCGGGTTGACCACGTCGTTCGCCCCGATCACGAGCGCCACGTCCGTTTCGGGAAACAGCGGGTTGATTTCCTCCAGTTCGTAGAGCAGGTCGTAAGGCACGTCCGCCTCGGCAAGCAGCACGTTCATGTGGCCGGGCATGCGGCCCGCGACGGGATGGATCGCATACTTGACGTCGACGCCCATCGCCATGAGCTTGTCGGCCAACTCCTTGACTTGATGCTGCGCCTGCGCGACCGCCATGCCGTAGCCGGGCACGATCACCACCGAGTTCGAGTTGGAGAGCAAGATCGCCGCATCCTCGGGCGTGTAGCTCTTGGGCTGCCGCCCAGCCATCGCCGAAGCGCCACCCGACGCGACTGCCGAGCCAACCGCCCCGAACAGAACGTTGCCGATCGAGCGGTTCATCGCCTTGCACATCAGCAAAGTGAGTATCAAACCGCTCGCCCCCACCAGCCCGCCTCCGATCAGCAGCGCGGTGTTCATTAGCAGGAACCCGGCCAAGCCCGCCGCGCAACCGGTGAACGAGTTGAGCAGCGAGATCACGACGGGCATGTCCGCGCCGCCGATCGGCATAACGCCGGACACACCGAGCACGAGCGATGCCGCGAACAGAAGCAAGAACGCGGCAAGCGTGGGGCCTTGCAGCACCAGGAGCGAAAATGCGAGCCCGGCGATGAAGAGCACGAGAACGAGGTTCAGCACCTGCTGTCCCTTGAACGTCAGCGGCCTGCCCGGCAGCAACTCTTGAAGTTTCCCGAACGCTAGGAGGCTGCCCGAAAAGCTGATCGACCCGATGACCGTGCTCAGAACCGTCGTGACCGCCTGCGTCGGCGGCGGGCTCACGCCTCGGTGGAGCGCGTCTAGGAACTCGAACAGGGCCACCATCGCCACCGCAGCCCCGCCAAGACCGTTCAGCAGCGCCACCATCTGCGGGATTGAAGTCATCGCGACCCGACGGCCCGCGACGGCCCCGATCAAAGCTCCAGCTAGAACGGTGCCGCCAATCCAGCCGAGATTTATCGAGTCAATCTTCGGATTCAGCATCGTGGCGACCAAGGCGACCGCCATGCCTGCCATCGCCAGCCAGTTGCCGCGCCTAGCCGTCACCGGCGAATTCAGCAGCTTGAGGGCGAGCATGAAACACACCGCTGCGAACAGATAGCTGACGTCGATCCATTCGGGGTTCAAGCGCCCTTCCCCCGTTTGCGGCCTTTGAACATCTCCAGCATCCGATCCGTCACCACAAAGCCCCCAACCACGTTCAGGGTCCCGAAGAACACCGCCGCAACGCCAATCCCCAGCATCAGGTCGGAGTCCGCCCGACCCAACACCAGCAGGCCCCCAACCAGGATCACGCCGTGGATCGCGTTGGTCGCCGACATGAGCGGCGTGTGCAGCGTCTGGGGGATCTTCGAAATCACCTCTAACCCAACGAACACCGCCAGGATGAACACGGTCACGACTGCGATCAGGCTCAACTCTTCCCTCCCTTCTCCAACAGTGCCCGCGTGGCCGCGTGTCGCACGAGCCCGTCGTGCGTGACCAGAGTCTCCGAAATGATCTCGTCATCCAAGTCGAGCTTTAGCTCGCCCCCCGGTGCCAGCAGCAGCACGAATGCGACCAGATTGCGGCTATACATCCGGCTCGCGTCGCTCGCCATATCCGAGAGCAGACCTGTGGAGCCGACCACCGTCACCCCGTCCACCACCACCGTCTGGTCCTTGACCGTCGCCTCGCAATTGCCCCCGTTCGCCGCCGCCAGATCGATCAGTACCGAGCCCGGCGCCATCTTGGCCAGCATTGCTTTAGTGACGAGCTTGGGAGCCGGCTTACCTGGCACGAGCGCGGTCGTGATCACTGCATCGAACTTTGCGATCTTCGACGCCAGGAACTCCAGCAGCCTGGTCTGCGCGTCGGCCTCGACCTCGCGCGCGTAGCCCGATGCGTCCTGCTCCTGCTGCATCAGTTCCGGCATCGCGAGGAAGCGCGCCCCCACGCTCTCGGCCTGCTCTTTTGCGGCCGGTCGGATGTCGAATGCTTCGACCGACGCGCCCAACCGCTTGCACGTGGCGGTCGCTTGCAAGCCCGCCACCCCGACCCCGATAACCAGCACCTTCGCCGGCGGTATCGTCCCCGCCGCCGTCATCAGCATCGGAAAGAACTTCGGGAGCCGCTCCGCCGCCAGCAGCGCCCCCCGATAGCCCGCGATCGTGCTCATCGAGCTGAGCGCATCCATGCTCTGCGCCCTCGTGATCCGGGGCATGAGGTCCATCGCGAACGCGCTGACCTTCTTCTCAGTGAGCTTTGCGACCTTGCCGGGGTTCTCGGTCGGGAAGAGGAACGAAACGAGCGCCGAGCCCTGGGCCAGCGTGTCGGCGTTGCTCGGAGCTAGAACGCGCAGGATCAGTTGCGAGTCGGCTGCTACCGCCTTGGCCGACTTGCCGATCTCGGCGCCAGCTTCAGCGTACGCCGCATCGCCAAACTCCGCCCGGGCCCCCGCGCCCGCTTCGACGAGAACAGCATTGCCCTTTTCGCGAAGCGTGCGTGCGCCTTCGGGAGTGAGCGCGACGCGCTTTTCAGACTCCTCGGACTCGGCCAGAACCCCAATCTTCAAACACTTCTACCCCCACACAGATTCTTGCAACCGCATCCAAGACCCCAACGAGAAGACGTTCGTTACCGCCCTCCCGCCTCGCGCCAACCTTGACGATACCGCGTGTGCACGTAGCGGTTCACGGCGAACAGGCTAGGCGAGGCCTCCGCGGGCCGCGTCACTTCCGTCATCGCCATGAGATAGCCGGCCGCCTGGGCCGCGCGCATCGCCGCCGCGTTGAACTTGCCGTTCGGATAAGCGAAGTAGCTCACGGTGTGGCCAAGCTGTCGTTCCAACTCGCGCTTGCTCTCCTCCATCTCCTTTCGCAGTTCGGCCGTGCTAAGTCGCCGCAGATCGGTGGGATGGCTCACCGTTTGCGAACCGATAGTGACCAGCCCCTCGCGGTCCAGGCTGCGTAACTGATCCCAATCCATTTTCGGCCGCCCGTGGCTGCGATCGCCCACGTAGCCCGTGTGGACGAACATCGCCACTGGCACCCCCTCTGCCCGCAGGACCGGATAGCCCCGCTCCCAAAATCCCAGATAGTTGTCCGCGAACGTGACCGCGACCGGGTGCGTCGGGAGGCTCGCGCCCTTGGCCAGATGCGCGTAGAGTTGGTCGAGGGTGATGAAGTGAGCCCCCCGACGCTTGAGCCACCGGATCTGCTCGCGTAGCTCGCCCGCCGTGCAGTCGAACCACAAATCGCGCCCATCCCTCCGCTCGATCACGTCGTGGTAGGTCAGCACGACGGTACGTGGCGGCAACCCGCGCCGGATTTCGTTCGGCGCCCCCGGCTCGAGCTCCGGCGGCGAAAGGAAGGCAATTCTGCCCTCCCCCCCTCGAGGGGGTAGAACGCCTTCGTCCCGATCCGTCGGGACGAAGGCAAGAGGGGGTGTTCCCGGGTAGCCGCCGCAGAGGTGGACGTCGATGCAAACCGTGATCGACGCCGCCAAGACGAGGCTAGCGAAGCTTAGGTCTGCGCGCATCAGCCGATCATGCCCCATTTACGCCGGAGCTTAAACTAGCCGAAGCCCAGACCTCGGGTGGCGGCGTTACGAGCTAAGAGGGCGGCTCCTCCGTCAATCCCCGCCGACCAAACCACACGTCGCACTGCCACTGCCAAGGCTCGGGCGAAGCGGCGATGAACACGCAGTGGGGGATATTGCAACGCTCGTCGGTCCATCGTAGGAGATGGAATCGCTCGCGCATGAAATACTTCACCGCTACCGTAAGGCCCTTCATCGCGTCCTCGAGCCCTGCTTCATCGCAGAAGTGCAACACCGAATCCGGTTCGTCGGCGTCTTGGGCTAGGCTCGCCCTCCATTGGCATGCGTCCGGGTAGTTTTGCCTCACCGGCTCGCCGATCTTCTTGGCCAGGGCGGGTGAATAGGCTCCGTAGAAGACCTGTAGCGCACAGCTGCCGGCAGGTGTGACCCAGGGCTGCTCTGACGGATCGATCTGCCCAAACCATACGGCGCACTCCCAAGCCCAACGGTCGTGCCCCCTCCGTATGCGACCGGCGGCTGGCTGCTTGCACAGCTCGTCCGTGCTCGTGATTTGCTCGATAGTGGGCAAGGCGGTGCGTCGAAAGTCGTCGAAGGCGAGGTCGGCCGCGGCCGTCGCCTCCTCCTGCGATGAAAACTGGTAGGTGGCAAAACGCATCGTAGCCAGCCACACTCGCGAGCGAATCGTTCAACTGGCAGTACCCGGAGTCGTAAAGCTCCAAGGGCGCAATGCCCGTCATCGCCGCAAGAGGCATCGATGTCACTCCGAAATCGATGCCGACCCCCACGTAGTGGGGCATGGTCCCGCCGCCGGAACGCCCCCAAAAGACGTCCCAAACGACGTCGTTCACCCTCTTGACCGCGCATTGGCCCGTGAATTTCTCGAAGCCTAGTTCCCGCAGCCTGCTCTGCAACCTACGGCTGAACACACCGACCAAGTTCGCCGTGCGATTGCTCCTCTGGCCGTCGCCCCTCATTCCCTGAGGTCTTCAGGACGTCGCGTCGAGGGGTTGACCGCAGTCTGCCGGCGGCTAAGCCAAGCGTCGCACCAAGATCGCCAGCGGTCGGGCTCGGCAGCGACGTAATGGCTGTGGGGCAGGCGGCACAGGGCATCGGTCGTTTTCACCAGCTCTAGCTTAGGTAGCACGACATACTTCAGCGCAATTTCAAGAGTCCTCGTGACGTTCGCGAGCTCTCGATCGTTGCAGAAGCAGAAGACAGAATTGGGCTCACCGATGTCCTCCAGCAGGGAGGCGCGCCATTGGCACTCGCTCGGATCGAGGGCTCCCGCCGACCCTCCCATTACTTGGGCAAGTGGGGGCGAGTGGATGCCATAGAACACCTCCGCCACGCAGCATCCTTCTTCAAGAGGCGAGGGGTGCTCCCACCAGGCAAACCAAACAAGGTCGTTGACCTTACGGCTTAGCACTATGGCCCGCGTTTTCGCAGAGCCCGGATTCCGCCACCAGAGCAAAGACCGTTCCGCCGACGTTGGATCGTCCGTTCTCCTGAAGCGTCTGCCCGCAAGAGCCGCGACAAGGGCGCTGTCAAACCGCGCTGCCATCCGGCTGTTTCCACGCTTTCGTGGGTTCGGCACAGGCGCCAACACCGACGCCTTCGTCGCCACTCCAATCGCGGGAGATACCCGATGAGTGATGGTGAGGTTTGGATCCGCTTTGAAGGGCTGGGCGAGCGGGTCGATCCGGTCAAACCAAACGTCGCACTCCCAGGCCCATAGGTTTCGGCCCACGCGAACCCCATCCTTGATCAACTTTTGGCACAAGGCATCCGTAGACGGTACGGTTTCGAGTATTGGCAACGCGAAACGCTGGATATCGGCGAACGCGGCATCCGCCGCTTGAGTGGCCTCCAAGTTCGAACAGAAGTGGTAGCTGGCAAGCGCGTCCTTGCCTGCGGCCACGACGAGAGATTTGCTAAATTGAAAGTGACCGGGACTGTAGACTTCCAGCGGTTTGCCGATCTTCGCATAAAGCGGCAGAGATGTGACGCCGAAGTCTATTCCTACCGCTACACAATGCGGCATGATGCCCTGGCGGCGAGCCCAGAACACGTCCCATACGACATCGCTCACGTTCCTGACGGCGCAACGGTCGGAGAATTTCTCGAAGCCTAGTGATCTCAGCCCTCTAAGTAGCCGACGATTGAAGATTCCGGCCAGGCGCGCCGGTTGCTGCCTGTCCTGCGTCGCGTCACCCATCTCCAACTACTTGTGCACGACGTCCGTACGTATTTGCTTGTCCATTAGGAGCGCCAGGTCCTTGATCCTCTGCATTCCCCCATATGTCGCGCCGCCAGTCTTAACTTCGACATGCCAAAGGTCCGTTCCACTTTCAACGATCAAATCAGGCATCCGACGTCCAAACCTCGTGGGTATGTACTCTTTTGGCACGGTAACGGTGTAGCCAGCCGCCTCGAATTCTTCGCGCACCTGAACAACCCCGAACTCGTGTTGGATTCGGTTGCGGGCAAGAATTTGCCCCGGCGAGTTGGACCACGCTTGTATGGCCGCATTCTCGGCCGTTCTGGTGCCGACAAATCCAAAGAGCTTGCTGACGCCAGGAGCTATGAGTGTACTGGCGCCAGCTATGACTGCGTCGGTAGTGGCTTGCTGCGGAGTTTCGTTGTCTCCGTACAGGGCACCAAACAGGGTGCCAATAGCGGCCCCAAGACAGGCCCCGACGACCGTGCCGGGCCCGGGGAGAATCAGCGTACCTACCTCAGCCCCATAGGCTCCACCGGCCAGGCCACCAATCAGGGCGCCAGCGCCCAAGCCGGCCGGGTCAAGGAACCGGAGGGGATTATTCTGGACATATCCGTACCAGTTGCGTCCGTTCTTAGCAGGATCGCGAGTCAGGAATCGACCCGTGCTCGGGTCGTAGTAGCGGTGGCCGAGGAGTTTGAGTCCGGAATCCGCGTCCTCTTGGTAGCCGAAGTTGCCTGCGTAACCGAAGGGCGTGGGGGTCGAGCCGGTGGAGGCGACCAGCGTGCCGAAAGCGTCATAGGTTTTCGTATCGGTGGTCGCCTGCGATGAGTCGGTGAGGCGCGAGTCGGTGCCCATCCGGTCCGAGTGGTAGAACTTGCTCGCGCCGCTGCGCCGCTCGCTCACGCCCGGCGTGTAGTTGGCGGCGCCATCGCTGAGCACCGCGTCGGTGACGCCCGCGCCGTCGCGCTTGTAGGTCTTGGTTCCCGCCGAGTCCACCTTGCCGACCCGGGTGTCGAGGCCGTTATAGGTGAAGGTGTTGGTGGCGGTGCTGGGATAGGTTATCGAGGTGATGCGGTCTTCGTAGTCGTAGGCGAGCGTGGTGGTCTGCCCGCCCGAGGTGACCGAGGTGGTGCGCCCGGCCGCGTCGTAGGCGTAGGATTTGGTGGATGTCGAAGTGAGCTTGTCGCCCGAGTCCACCGTGTAGGTGTCGGTAACCCCGCCCTGGGACTTGCTCGCGCGGTTGCCGTTGGCATCGTATGTATAGGTTGCGGTGAAGGTGGGGGCGGTTTCGGAGGTCAGCTGGTCGATGGCGTCATAGCCGTAAGTGGTTGTGGCCGAATCCACCGTCTTGGAGGTCAGATTCGAAGCGGAGTCGTATACGTACGACTCGCCCGAAATTACGGTCGCATCCGACTTCTTGTGGGTGACGCTCGTGACGCGCGAGCGGGAATCGTAGCCAAGGTCGGTGTACGCCCCGCTAGAAAACGTCTGCCGGCTCAGGCGCGAATCGGCGTCGTAGGTCCGGCTCGTGGTCTCGGAGTAGGGATTGGCGAGCGAGGTCAGGCGCGAATCCGCGTCGTACGAGTACGTGGTGGTGCCCACCCCCGTCTCCACCATCGAGGTTCGCCGCCCCGCCGAATCGTAGCCGTAGGTCATGTTCCCCTGCGGGGTATTCAGCGCGGTGGCCTGGGAGGCGGCGTCGAAGGTCCAGCTCGTTGTGCCGATGGCATCCACCATCGAGGTGCGCCGACCGGCCGCGTCGTAGGCGAAGGTGACGTTCGGCCCGGAGGGGTAGGTGATTCCGGTCTGGCGGCCGGCATCGTCGTATCCGTAAGTTATCGACTGGGAAAGCGGGTTCGTGTAGCCCGAGATCTCGCCGTTGCCGTTGTAGGTCCAGTGCTCGACCGCCGAATCGGGGAGGGTTAGGCTCGAAACCTCGCCCCGCGCGGTGTAGGCGTAACTTCTGGCGTACCCGCGCCCATTGGTCAC